>NZ_CP110397.1:300000-501257 GCF_029910215.1 Paraburkholderia sp. D15
GACACGATTGCCGACAGCGGTGCTGGCGTATGCATCGATCATTCCAGCGCGAAGGGCGCTTATTGCATCCGGCTGGTCTTTGAACAGGACGATCTGGCGATCGAGCACGCCCGCCGACTTCGCGGATTCAAACTGCACTTGCCCCGCAATGATTCCAAGCCGCGCATCGCTCCGCGCCGCTACTGCCTCGTAACTCGTAAGCACTTTCGGATTACCGCAATGCAGCAGGAATCCATCGCCTATCGACCAGACCGGTACACTGAACGCAACACGTTGTGCACGTTCAGGGGTCACGAACAAGGGCACGTTCATGTCCCAGCGGCCTTCCTGTATACCGGGCAAAAGTTCGTCGAACGAGGTCAGGTGATGATGTATGGTGGATACACCGATAGCCCGAAGCACTACGTCAGCTAATTCGATGTCCGCACCCATCGCAGCTTGATCTCGGCCGGTCCAGCCGAAAGGTGGTTCCTCGATGTATGCGATTGTGATTTTCATCGTTGCGCCCAAGGTTTTGGGGCGGCCATCTCGGCCACCCGCTTGAAAGTTAACTAGATGCATCTTCCAGCGATCGCCCTTTCGTCGACGGCCCGACGATCGCGACGACCATTGCTGCGATCAGCAGGACCACATCGCTGATCACGAACACGAACAGCTTGCCTTTCAGTACAGCGAACACGCCAAAGACGAGCAGCAGGATAATGGCGCCCGCTCGCCCCCATGCCGAGGCGAGCCCCATTCCGGTTGCGCGGATCTCGGTCGGATAGAGCTCTGGCGTATAGCTGTAGATCGCGGTGGAACCTAACGCCAGACAGAAAGCCATTAGCCCGCCAAAGGTCATCAACGCGGTCGAGGTTGTTGAGAGTCCGAACAGCGTTCCAAAGATCGCGGTGCCGATGAACGCGATTACCGCCGTCGGCTTGCGGTCGAGCCAATCGACGATATAGCCGCCCAGCACGTAGCCGGGAATGACTGACGCGTAAATCGCGATCGAAAACTGGAAAGATTTGACGATAGTGAAGCCTTCCATCGCAAGCAGCGTCGGCACAAACGTCATGAACGTATAGAGCACGCCATATTCCGCGAACCACGCGAGCCACATTATCAAGGTCAGCTTCAGGTAACGCGGGCCCAGCAGATCGCGAGCCGTGTAGGTGCGGGCTGGCGTAGCCTGCGCGGCCGGCTTCGCGGCCGCAACGTTCGTCGTGCCGGCGTTCAGCTTTCGCCCGACGCGCTGCTCGATCGACGCAAGCGCCGCTTCGGCTTCGGGCGCACGTCCGTTGCGAAGCAGCCAGCGCGGCGATTCCGGCAAGCCGGAACGCATCAAACCGACGACAATCGCAAAAGGCAGCGTCAAAAACAATGCGGCGCGCCATCCCAAGCTCGGAATGATGTTAAGCGCCCAAATGGGGGAGAACGCGATGCCGAGCGCAAAAAAGCCCATCATCAAGCCGCCAAGCTTGCCGCGCACGCGCGTCGGCCACAGTTCCGCCAGATAAGGCGGAACGATCGAGCTTTCCGCGCCGACGAACAGCCAGGTGAAGAAGTTCAGCGCAGCGAAATTCCATATGTTGTCGACCAAACCGCGCGATGCGGAGAACAGCGAATACAGCACGAGTGTCAGTATGATCATGCGCTTGCGGCCGTATCGGTCCGCCGCGAATCCAGCCACTGCCGAGCCGACCAGGTACCCGGCCAGCCCGATTGCGGAGACGACACCGATCGTCGCGGCGCTGAAGCCCCACAACGGACGCAAAGTTGCGAGCACGAAGCCCGTGATCACCGTGTCGAGCGTATCGAAGAACAGCGACAACGCCGCGACGATCAGCACGGTGAAGTGGAATCGCGATACAGGCAACTGGTCAAGACGGGCCGCGATCTGCTGCTGCGTGAGCAGCGACGGATGCTTCACCGCCGTATCGGTGGCAAACGTTGCGGCGGGTGACGGCTGCGTCGGCTGGGCCGACGAAGAAGGTGTGGTCATCATGCTGGCCTCTCGAGCGCCGGCTTCGCGCCTGCGCATAGGACTGTTTATCGGTTCACTGCGCTCAGGCGGCACCAATGCCAGGATGGAATTGCCCATATCCAGGCTTGCCGACGATCTCGCCGTGGTCCATCACCGTGCTGCCGCGCACGATGGTGTAGACCGGCATGCCTTTGGTTGTCACGCCTTCCCACGCGGTATAGCCCGCTCGGGTGTGCATATCGGCGGCCCGGAAGGTGTTTTCCGCTTTCATATCGACGATGGTGAAGTCGGCGTCCGCCCCCACCTGAATGCGTCCTTTCTTCGGGTACTGCCCGAAGCGTTTCGCAGGCGCTTCGGCACAGAGCTTCGCCACGTCCCGCAGATCCAGCTTTCCTTGATTGACGGCGTTGAGCACGAGCGGAATGAATTCCTGCGCGCCCGTCACGCCGAGCGGAACGGAAAAGGCGTCTTGCCATCCCGGTGTGATTTCTTCGAGCGTATGAGGCGCGTGCTCGCCGACCAGCATGTCCGCCGTGCCGTCGCGCACGGCCTGCCAGTTTTCTTCGGGCGCATAGGCCCATGCATAGGTGCCGGGCCCGACTTTCTCGGCCTGCTCGCGTGTCATGAACAGCGTCGCGGATTCCATCTCGCCCGAGATATCGACGCCCTGGCTTTTCGCAAAGCGCACGAGATCGTTCGCGGCCGGCGGCATCACTCCCATGTGCAGTACATGCAGGCGCACGCCTGTCAGGCGTGCGTAGTACGTCGAGGCCGCGAGTCCGGCCGCCATGCCGTGGCCATACATGTAGCCGCGCTCGTAGGCTTCCATGTAGTCGCGATTGCTCGTTTTGCCTGCGTTGATGTAGTCGCGAAACGTCAGGCGTTTGCACCATTCGCTGTCGTCGTGATGCACCGCGCAAAGCAGGCCGGTATCGGCAACGGCTTCATAAAGCTCGTGCAGGATGCCGTGATCGACCACGCCCAGCTCCGAGATGTACGGGTACACCTCCTTCACGTGGCGCGTATTGAACACCTTGATTCCGATCGCGCCGGCCTTCGCGAGCGCGTCTATCGTCTTCGGATACAGGCCCCCGCCGTACAACGCGTAGTCCACCAGCGCTTTCGGCGCGATCGTCGAGCGCTTCAGCTCGAATGATTCGAGCGTCGTCGGATGCGGATCGTTATTCGTCATGTCGATGCAGAACGTGATTCCACCGGCCGCCGCCGCTGTGGTGCCTGATCTGAAGTCTTCCTTGTATGTGTGTCCGGGCTCGCGGAAATGGCAGTGGACATGCCAGAGCCCCGGCAGCACATCGAGCCCCTTCGCATCGATCACCTTCGCGGTATCGGGCGGGCTGCCCGCAACGGTTAGCCCCACTATCTTTCCGTTCGCCACGCACACGTTCTGCTGTGTGCTGCCTTCCGGCGTATGCACCGTCCCATTTGCGATCACCAGATCGACCTGTTGACTCATTCCGCTCTCCGCATTAAAAATACACAATAAATACACATAGGATTTTTGGTGTATAAAATGTTTGTGTCAAGCGGGGGCTTTCGCTAAACTCATGGGCAGACAGTCATGGTCTTTCACTGATGAACAGAAAGAAGTCGCCTGCCGTCGAGCAGGCCAAAGCAGTCAAGGGATCGGGCGCGAGCAAGGCGTATCACCTGCTGCGCAGTCGTATCGTGTCTCTGGAGATGCCGCCTGGTGAGGACATCGACGAGCAGGCGCTGGTGGAGGAATTCGGGATTTCCCGCACCCCGCTCAGGGAGGCAATGATCCGGCTCGCGGCCGAGGGGCTGATCTCGCTGCTGCCCAATCGCGGCGCACGGGTCGCGTCTATGGACATCCCGCAGTTGCGGGAACACCTGGAGGCGTTCGAACTGGCGCAGCGCGCCACGACGCGTCTCGCCGCGCTAAGGCGTTCCACGGCTGATCTAAAGCGTATCGAGGATCTAGTCGCGGCGTTCGAGGAGGCCCACGCGAACAACGATGTGAACGGCATGATCGACGGAAACTGGGAGCTGCATCTCGCAATCGGCAATGCGTGCGGCAATCGCGTCCTCGCCAAGATCTACGCGAATTTGCTGACAGAAAATCTTCGCGTCGCCCGTCTCGCGATGAGCTACGAGACTTTCCCGACCGCCGAAGCCAGGCGTTCGCATCTGGACAACATACTGAGAGAACACCGGGACATTCTCGACGCGATCAGAAATCAGGATGCGGATCGTGCCGAAGACCTTGCGTGCTCGCATACCGGCCTTGCACGCAAACGGGTGACCGAATACATCTCGCAGAGCGCGGTGGGCGGCCTCTCAATCAGTCCTCGTTCAACGCACGCTCTCAACGGAACGCTCAACGATGTGTGAAGTGTGTGCAGTTTTTGGAGTCGGCCAGCACTGGGCCGACTCGGCTGACCCGATGGGTTTGCACAACGTAGCGGCTGGCATTCTTGAAAACCGCGCTGAACGCGCGAAGCGATTGCAACTGATCAACCGCATCCTGCGGCCGGCCGGCCTCGCCGCGAGCGACTGGGATGGCGAGTCTTTCAGCGTTGAAGACACACAAGGGCGCCGCCAGATCGCACCCGATCTCTCTGCGCTCTGGCGCGTCGCTGAAAAGCTCGGCAAGGTTCACATCGACCCTCTTGACGCGGGCTTCTTGCCTGCCACTTCACCATGGTCAGACTCGTACCGCGCCTAGAACTGAATGTCGTGACCGGCTTCCTCGGCAGCGGCAAGACGACACTGCTGAAGCGCTATCTGCAGCAGCAGGCTGTCGGTTCAACGCTCGTCATCATCAACGAATTCGGCCGCGAATCCATTGACGACCGCATCACGCTTCATCTGAAGTCCGAGATCGAAACAATCGCCGACGGGTGTCTATGCTGCACGGTGCTCGGTCAGTTGCAGCAGACGCTGCTGCACATCCTGACGCGGCGCGCGCGCGGGGAGCTGCCTGAACTGCAGCGGATCATCGTCGAGACCAGCGGACTGGCCGATCCTACGCCTATCCTGGGCACGGTTCTGTCGGACGAGAATCTCCACGAGTACATCAAGGTCGGCCCGTGCGTGACAGCATTCGACGCGCTCGAAGGCCTCCAGACGCTCAAAGAGTTCGCCGAAGCCGCTCCGCAACTCGCTGCCGCAGATCGAGTGATCGTGACCAAGACCGACCTTGCAGATAGCGCGGACATCGAAACAGTGATAACGGCGATCCGCGACGTCAATCCAGCATGCGATGTCACGCTGAACGACGTGCCGGACACAATCTTCGCACCCATCGAAAGTGTCGAAATCGTCAACAGCCCGCTTCGTGCGGCGAACACATCCGTGCATTTGCACACTGGCTCGGTGCGCAGCTTTTCCACCGTGCTCGACCGATCAGTCGATTGGGCGACGTTTTCCGTGTGGCTCACCGCGCTGCTCAATCGACACGGTGACCATATCCTGCGATTCAAGTCTGTACTGGCCGTGCGTTCCGCAGGTAAGCTGGTGGTTCAGGGCGTGCGGCATCGTGTGTATCCGCCGTCCCACTTGCCTGCCGAAGACAATGAAGACAACGTTTCGCGGCTCGTCTTCATTTCCAACGGCATCAACGACCAAATAATTCTCGACTCCCTCAAGCGCTTTACTGCAGCAACGTCCACGTTCAACGGGCTTTCCTGGCCAGCTTTGTAGCCGTATCAACGGCCACATCTTAGTAAGCTAATCATTCGGACCAAAAGGTCCAATTTGATAATTAAATCATTAGGTTAGGTCGAGATGTGGCGGATTTTTTGCGAATCCCGGCCGCCCCTCCAGACGGCTCTGGCGCGTGCTGCGACGGTTCTTCGTGCTGGTGGCCGATGCAATCCAGGATGATCGGCCGGCGATCGCCGAAAAGCTGCGCCGCGCGAGCCCGCACTGGATGCGCCACACGCATGCGTCGCACGCGCTGGCCCGAGGCGCCGAATTGATCATGGTGCGCGATAATCTGCGCCATTCGTCGATCTCGACAACGTCGACCTATCTGCATAGCGACGAAGTACAGCGAGCACGGCAGTTCGATCAGGCATTCGGGGTGCGTAAGACCTGAAGCATAAGCGCACCGACCGTGAACCGGCCAAATGAGACAGGCTTGGGAACGAACGAAAAATGGGCTACGCGATTCGAACGTTTCTGATCACGCCGGACGACGGCATCCGAAAGATCGGAGTGACGCGTTACTGGAACATGCTCGGTGCTCCGGACAGTCATCGCCTGCCGGAGTTTGCAGATCAGCGTGTACACCTCGCAAACCTGACCATTGAACTGGTGGACCGCAAGCCTGTGCAAGTAATCAATCGAGATTTTGTGATTGTCACTTTTGATGCGCAGGGCCGTCTCAATGTCGATCAGATCAAGCAGCGCGGTAGCTCGCTGTTTGAAGTCTTCATGGCCTCCAACCTGGGCCGTAACGACAAGGAGGGCACTGCGAAGGTTGTCGATGCGACGGCCCGCTGTACCGTACAAGGCAGTCGATGGACGCCAACACCCGCCTTGATCCAGGCCCTTGACGAGGCAGCACTGGGATTGCGACGGTGTCCTGGCATTTAGGCGGCCAGGCAATTATGGCGATCTAAATATAAGCCGAGCGCATTTCATAACTTCAAGGCTTATGATAGAAAATTGCGCTTACCTTGTTCATCCCCCGATACGACCGGTTTGTCCGTGCTGCCTGCGTTGTCGGTGGAAGCTGCGGAGTCCGCTGGGTGGCAACCGGCCGTCAGCGCCATGCAGGCGGCGACCAGCGCGAGGCCGGCGAGGCTTTTGGGTCGTATAGGGGAAGCGTTAATTTGCATGGGTATCGTTCGGGGTCCGGGCGGCGATGAAGGCATCGTGGATCACGCTGCCGAGCAACGCCTGCATGGCGACATGTTGCTCGGCAAGCGACTCGCGTAGCGTGGCAATGTCGATCTGTCTGGATAGCGCGGCAGTCTGCGCGTCCGTGTAGGCGGTAAGTGTGATGTCGTGTTCAGCGTAGGCTTGGGCGGCGTGCGTGGCGGCGGCATCCGTATCGGGCAAAGTCGCCTCGGTTTGTTTCAGTTGACGCGCGAGGATTGCGCTGTCGGCGCGCAGGCGCGCTACGTCCGCATAGGCCTGATTGAGCCGCATCTGATATTCGTCGCGTAAGCGCTGCCGCGTCGCTTTTTCGATTGCGACGTTGCCCTGGTTACGGTTGAAAATCGGCAAACTCAGATTGATCTGGAAGCCGCTGGTGTAGATATTGGATGTGTCGCGCGCGCGCACGAAACCGACCGAAAGACTGGGAAACTGGCTCAGAATCGCCGCGCGATATTTCTGCTCCTGTGCCTCATAGCCAGCCTGCAAGGCGATCAGGTCGGGACGCCGGTGCGCAAGCCCGCTCAAGGCCGCATCGATCGCCGCATCGGTTGCCTCGGGAAGAGCATCGCTGTCGCCGGGTTGCATCTGAAGCTGGACTTCTACCTCCTGCGCCAGACCGAGAAGTGCGTTCAGGTCATGATGGGTCTGCCCGGCCGCGCGCTGAGCATCGAACAACTGCCTGCGCGCGTCGATGTAAGCAAGCTGCGCGGCGCCAAGCGTATCGTCACCCAGATTGCCGTCGCGGCGAGCCTCGGTCATTCGCTCGTAGCGCGTTCGCGTGAGTTCGAGTTGCTGCTGTAACAGCGGCAATGTGTGCTGCTGAAAGCGTGTCTTGATGAATAGTTGCCGAGCCTGCGCGACAGTTTGCCACTCCTGCCACAACAGACCTAAATCGGTTTTGGCGGCCGTTGCGTCGGCGGATTGCTTGTTCGCGCTGCGCAGGACGATCGCCATTACATCGATGCTCAAACCGTAATTGAACGCGCGTGTAGTACCGGCGGCGCCGGGATAGTCGCTCGATATGCTCACCTGCGGGTCGGGCAACAGACCCGCGGAATAGGCCTGCGCGCGCGCAATGCCGAGGTCGTCGCGAATCAGTTTGAGATCGGGATTGTTGGCGACGGCAAGCATCGCGACTTCGTCGATGTCGAGTCCATCACGTGGATCGAAACGGTGCGAGGCCAGCTCGGGTAGCGGCATCGCCGATGAATCTATACAGATGCGCCCAAGCGAGCGGGTAGAGGTCGACGTATCGGCCGGTGTGAGTGGATCACGGTGATACCAGCTGCAGCCGGTCATCAGCATCGCGACTACTATTGCCAGGACACGCAGGCGAAAAACCGTCGCGGTCAGTGAAACAGGAAAAGAAACTAACAAAGTCCGGCTCCCCAGCGGAAAGGCGCGATAGCCATCGGTAACTGCAAAAATAGCGACCGATTCTGCTGCGGGGATGCTTAGCTAACGCTTAACCTGCGCCGGGTGCCGTATTGAACGTTTGCAGGAGTCTTCTCGGAGTCGCATAAGGAATCGTTAAGCTAACGAACAGGAGAATGCGCGTCTAAAGGGTTGCCGCGCAACAGGAAGGAGGAGCCGTGCGTCTGCTAGTTGTCGAAGACGAACCGAAAACAGCGGCTTATTTGAAAAAAGGGCTGGAGGAATCCGGCTATTCGGTCGACGTCGCCAACGATGGGCTACAAGGCCTGGTCCTCGCTCAGGAAAAAGAGTATGACGTCATCGTACTCGACGTCATGTTGCCGGGACTGGACGGCTGGTCCGTCGTCAAGGCGCTTCGCCGTACGCGCGCAACGCCGGTCCTGTTCCTGACTGCGCGCGACGACGTAGACGACCGTGTTCGAGGGCTGGAATCAGGCGCGGACGATTATCTGGTCAAACCGTTTGCATTCGTCGAGATGCTGGCGCGAGTGAGAACGCTCGCACGGCGCGGGCCGCCTCGCGAAAGTGAACTGATCAAAATCGGCGATCTGGAAATGGACGTCAATCGCCGGCGAGTCAAGCGCGGAGGAGCCCGCGTCGACCTCACACCGCGCGAGTTTTCTCTGCTTCAGCTATTGGCGCGCCGTCACGGCGAAGTGCTAAGCCGCACGCAGATCGCTTCCTACGTCTGGGACATGAATTTCGATAGCGACACGAATGTTGTCGAGGTCGCGATTCGCCGGCTGCGCACCAAGATAGACGACGAATACTCCAGCAAGCTGATTCATACGGTACGGGGTGTCGGCTACGTGCTTGAATTGAAGGAAACGGTTTGATGCAACGCCGTTCGCTCGCTGTAACCCTCGCCATCGCGTTCGGTTTTACGACATTGACAGTTTTCGTCCTCGTCGGCACTTATCTTTATCTGGCGCTCGACCGGCAGATAAAACTGCAGGATAACCTCGATATCGTACTTGCCGCACGGCATGCGCGGCGGCTCGGCGAAGAGCTGGACGCGGCGAGAAATATTCCTGAACATCGCGACCGGCTCGACAGCACCGTGCTTGGCAACGATGTGATGTCGTTGCAGGTGTTTGGCCCCGACGGAATGCGGTTATTCGAGCACAACGCAACGGGAACATTGTCTGCACAGACGGGTAATTCCGTTGCGACGCTTCCGCCGCTGCCTCACGTAGCGGCCGCGGCGCGTATCGACGAATCTGATATCGGAGAGTGGAAGGGGCGCGGTGGCGCCCCAGTCCGCGGGGTACTGACGGATTTCCGGTTGCGGAATGGGGAGGTCGCCACCGTGCTGGTCGCGCGAAACATGAACGACCGCGAGGTGTTGTTCGATAGCTATCGTGACAAGCTGCAAGTGGCCGGCATGGCCGGGGTTTTACTCGCGATTCTTTTGAGTTACCTGCTGATTCGGGCGGCGTTGCGGCCACTGCGCGACATCGCGGCGAGCGCGAGCCTCGTAACGGTTAACCGGCTGAATACGCGGATTGTGACCAATCGCGTACCGAGCGAGCTGGAGGCGCTGGTGTTGGCATTGAATGCCATGTTCGACCGCGTCGAACTGGGTTTCCAACGACTGTCACGCTTTAGCGCCGACCTTGCGCACGATATGCGCACACCACTGAGCAACATGCGTGGTGCAGCCGAAGTTGCGCTCGCTAGGGCGCGCTCGGTCGAGGAATATGAAACTGTGCTCGCCTCGAATCTGGAAGAATGCGACCGGTTGTCGAACATGATCGAAAACGTGTTGTTCCTCGCGCGTGCCGAGCATCCTCAGTTCATTAAACATATGCGCGAGTTCGACGCTGGGCAGGAATTGAGCCGCATCGCCGACTATTTCGAAGGCGTCGCCGGAGAGGCTGATGTTGCAATACGTGTGAACGGCAACGCGTGCCTCATGGCCGATCGCGAATTATTCCAGCGAGCCGTCAGCAATCTACTGGTCAATGCAATCCGCTACACCCCTCGAGGTGGAGAGATTGCGCTGGAAGTCGTGGAAACCGGCGCCGAAGTGCAGGTCATCGTGTCGAATGAGGGAACGCCTATCAGCAGTGAACATCTCGAACGGATTTTCGACCGGTTTTATCGTGTCGATCCGTCACGAAGCGCGCTCCCATCAATGGGATTGATGGCCGGATCGACGGGGGCGACTGGGCTAGGTCTCGCCATTGTGAAGACGATCATGGAATTGCATGGCGGGTCCGTGTGCGCCGAAAGCGACGCACACGCCACGCGTTTTACGTTGGCGTTCCAGCCGGTTTGCCGTTCGGTCCGGTAGTGGTTCGCGATCCGCGCTGTTCGCAATCAATTTGACGCGGAATCCGGATGCGAGGCCGGCGAGCCTTTCACCTGTGCGAATCGCACATCGTCCGTACCGTGCTGGATCGCATAGATCTCGCGATTGCGGGCGATAGCCGATGCGGTTGGCGGATAGTCGCCCTTTGGCGTCGGTAAATAGCCTGAAGCTTCGGCCTGAACAAGTTGCGCGCGAACTTCGGCGCGTGTTGTTCCGGCATATCTGGACTGCGCAAATGCATTTGCGCCAAACGACAGACTCAGTACAGCGATGGAAAAGGCTGTGAGCAGTTTCATGACTTCTCTCCGATTGATTGACAACAGGTGGTTCGAACAATTCGAACTACAGCGTCTATTGTCGACATCCGAACTGTCGAGTCACTGACCTGCTGATTACCGTTTTGTTATCTGGTCCAATAGGAAAAAATAATCTGGATCAGCAACATTCTTCTTCAGCTTCTCCTAAGCCGGCTGCGTTCAATATCACCTGCTGCACGGCAACGTGCTCAAGACAAGCGCCATAGGCTGACGCACGAGGGTGGTCGACTTCGCTGACCTTTCGGCGTACAGCATTATTCGATCCGGAACGAGTCACTAAAAATGAATCAATGCAATCCACAAGCGCAATCCGATATCTGGTCGGATTGGCTGCTGCATACCCGGCATGCCGACGATCCGCTGCAGGAGCAGAATCTGCGGGCAAGACTCCAGCAATACGCTGACCGTGTGCTGGACGGCGCGGAGCTTTTCACGGGTATGACGCTCGCCGACATCGGCACAGGAGATGGATTGATCGGCTTCAGAGCCATCGAGCGTTTCGGTCCGTTTCTGCGCGTACTGATGACCGACATTTCCGCGCCTTTGCTTGGACACACCGAAGCAGTTGCCAGGCTTAACGGGATTGTGGAGCAGTGCACATTTCTTCAACGTTCCGCCGAATCGCTGGACGGTGTCGAAGGTGCCTCTGTCGACGCAGTCGCAACGCGCGCGGTACTCGCCTACGTCGCCGACAAGGCGGCTGCACTGCGGGAATTTCATCGCATTCTCAAGCCGGGGGGACGGTTGTCGATCGCTGAACCGATAATGCGCGACGATGCAATCGAAGCGTGTTCGCTGAGGAAAATGGTGGAAGGAATGCCCGACAAGGCTGGCGACAATTTCTTCCATCTTCTGCATCGCTGGAAGGCCGCACAGTTTCCCGACACGGAGGAGAAGATGTCGACAAACCCGATTGCCAACTACGGAGAACGCGATCTGGTTCGTTTCGCTCTGGAGGCGGGTTTCACCGATGTCCATATGGAATTTCACATCGACGTGCGGCCGACGGAGTTCAATTCATGGCCGGTACTGCTCGACACGTCACCTCATCCGCTGGCCCCGACCCTTGGCGAGATACTCGCGGAAAAATTCACTGAAGACGAACGACGTTTCTTCGAGAGTGTCTATCGCCCGCAAGTCGAGAGTCGTCTGTTGCTGACTGCCGAGCGTACTGCCTATCTCACGGCAGTGAAGGCGCGCCGCTGAAGGAACGCCGCGGCCGGCCGCGTCGGCGTTCAATGGTGCGTGGATACCTCCGCGAAGAGAAAGTCAGTATTGCACGGAAGCATGGCAATCCCTTGGCCAAAGCATGATCCAATCAGTGACGAGGACGAGGACGAGGACGAGGACGAGGGAGAGTGATGATGAACCGAAAACTGATGTTGGCATCAATCGCCGTAGCGGCATTATGGGCCACGAGCGGGGAGGCTGCGCAGCCCGCCTACGCCTACACGACAACGGTGCGACTCGCCGACGGCAAGACACTGAGTTGTGCCGTCAACGAGTCGCACGAGGGTACGCACACCGTGGGTGCGCGGCTCACCCGCCGGCAGGAGGTCGAGGCCGACGTGCTGGCGACGCAGCGGCTACGGCTTCTGAGTGGGCCGACATCAGACTATCCGTCACCGTACACCGCACCTGAGATAACGTGTTCGGACGTAGGTTGACGCACGGCGAAAGGCATCGGATTGCACGCGTTCCTGCTCGCGGCACCGCTACTATCAAACAGGGATGACTAGAAGCGGGTGCGGATACCTGTGGTGAGCTCAAGCTGGGTATTCGCGCCGAAGGTCGTTGCTTCCGTGTACCCGCCATGCAGTTTCATGAAGTCACCGGCCAGATAGACTTCGGTTCGTTTCGACAGATGATAGAACGTCGACCAGTACAGCGTCTCCTTATAGCCGTTTCCGACACCGTTTGTCATGCTGAAATCGCCTATGTTCGCGTTCGGCGTAAAACCATCGCTATTGTTGGCAGCATTGTGAATCCGCATCTGCTGATAGCCGATCTCGTAGTCGAGCGCTCCCTTGGGCGCCAGCTTTAGCGACACCGTCCAGGCATTGTCCTGACGCTGGCCTAGCGCTCCCTGATTGCCCAGGTAGCGGAAATAGCCGGCATTGGCGCGCACGATGCCGAACGTGTAGTTGCCGCCCACGGAAAAAGACTGATTCGTAAAACCGTCGCGGTTGGCGTGGCTATAGAATCCCGAGACATTGAACGGACCGCCGTTGTACCCGAGTGCCGCCTGGTAGTTTGAATCGGTACCAAAACTGGTGGTGTTGCCGAACGCGTAGCCTGCACTGGCAAAGATGCCATTGTTAAACAGTTTTTTCCACGCGACGCTGTTGTTGTAACGTGTGCCGGTTGCACTGCCGGCATAAAAGATCAGTTGTTTAAAGTTGTTGGCGTTGGTCCAGCCGCCTTCCTCTGTCGTGAGCTGCGCGCTGCCATACGGATCGCCGTAAATGGTGGACGCATCGCGCGCGATCGTGTTCTGGAAACCGACCGTGAGTTTGCCGAACGTGTCGTTGACGATTCCCACCCAGGCATCGCGGTCGAAAATCTGGCCCGGATCTTCCATTTGCCCATCGCTCATCCGATATTCGCTTTCGAGGCGGAAGATGATCTTCGAACCTGCTCCGATATCTTCCGCGCCTTTCAGGCCCCACCGGCTACCGCTGAACCACGGTTCGCCACCCACGCCCATGCCCACCACGTGGGCGCCGTTCGGACCGGCGTGCGAGACATAAGTCGGGGCGCTGAGGTCGATAAGACCATATAACTGCACGCTCGATTGCGAATGCGCGTTGGCCGCGGCGAGCGCGCTGGCTGCAACAGCCAGGGCCTGATATTTCTTCTTCAAGGTCGTCTCCTGAACTTGCTACGTTGAGTTTCCGTTTTTATGCGCCCGGTACCTCTGCTTCGGCACTTCATTCGCTGCGGTACCGGGCGTCTGGATGTCATCGTAGTAGCCTCAATCCTTCAAGCATCTTTCCTCGTCATTTGGTATTGCTAAGGAATATCCCTTATTTAATAGCCGGTTGAGGCATGCCGAAGTGTTTGGATTGAGCGGCTACTGCGTGTTGCTCCGCAGGATGTAGCCCAGTCCTCGTAAAGTCATGATCCTCGCGCTGGAGTTTGCAAGATGCTTACGCAGACGGTGTATGTAGATATCGATGGCGTCCGCGCTTGGCTCTTCGTCGAGACTGAACATGCTTGCCATCAACGAATTTTTGGAAACAGTCTTGCCCTGATGAAGTATCAACATTTCAAGAATCATGTGTTCGCGGCGACGCAGCGCCAATGGCGCATCCTGGTGGCGGAACTCGCGCGTATCGGTCAGATATTGCAGATCGCCGCAGGTCAATTGGGTCGATTTTTCTCCCACCTGACGCCGGATCAATGCCTTGATGCGAGCAACCAGTTCACGTGCGTCAAACGGCTTGACGACGTAGTCGTCCGCGCCCGCGCTAAAACAGTCCACCTTATCCTCGATCGAACCATGCGCTGTCAGCATGAGCACCGGTACGTTGCCGCCCCGGCGGCGTAGCCGGGACAGCACATCCTTACCGCTCATGCGCGGCAGGCGCATATCCAGCAGGACCACGTCGTAATGTTGCGTGGTCAGTACCGTGTCCGCGCCTTCGCCGTCTGCGACGCAATCGACAACGAAGTTCTGCGCGCGCAGCAGGTTGGCTACCCAGGTAGTCAATTCGACGTTGTCTTCCACAAGCAGCAGCTTCATGCGTTTCCCTCAGGTCTGGTTGGCCACTTGCATGCGGACTGTGACGACCAGTCCAACCCGGTTCTCGCCTGGGCTAATGGTGACGGTTCCACCATGGAGATGAGCGATTTCGCGCACAATGGACAGACCGAGTCCCGTGCCTTCGACTTCAGTGGAGCCGCGATAGAAGCGCTCGAATACATGCGCACGTAGCTCCGCCGGAATGCCCGGTCCATTGTCCGCGATCCGGAGTTCCATGCCGTCGCCGTCCCTGCGGCAGATTGCGGTGACGCGGCCACCGTCGTGGGAGTAGCGCACCGCGTTGTCGAGCAGATTCATGACCATTGCGCTCAGCAGGTTCGCGCTGCCCATCACCGGCACGCTATCGTCCAGTTCAGCGCCGAGGTCGATGCCGCGCTGTTCCGCCGCCACGATCAGTTCCTCCAACGCCGACAGCACGACTGCGGTCATGTCGATCCTGGCCTGCGTACACGGCGGCGATGCGGATTCGGCTTGAGCCAGCAGCAGCAACTGGTTTGTCATCTCCGTCATTTTTCTGCTGCTACGGCGAATCGCCACGAGCGCTTCTTCCAGTGAGGCGTCGCCATGGTCTCGCCCGCACGCATACTGAATCTGCGTATCGAGCAGCGTGAGCGGTGTGCGCAACTGATGGGCGGCGTCGGCAATGAATTGGCGCTGGGTGGTCGCGTGCAGCTTGAGTCGTGCAATGCACTGATTGATCGCGTCGACGATAGGGCGCAGTTCGAACGGCAAGTGGTCGGCGCCGATCGGTTCGAGCTGCATCGGCTCGCGGTCGGCCACGTCGTCCTTGAGTTTCATCAGCGGCCGTAGCTCAATGGTGAGACCCAACGGCACCAAAGCCGCAACGAGCGCCAGCATCAGGCACTGCCGAATCAGTTGCGGGTGCCACAGTTGACTGATCATAGCCTCACGCGAGCCCTGGGTCTTCGCGACCACGACGATCACTCGGTCGACCTTGCCGGCGTCGTACAGCAGCCGCGGGAACGCCACCGCGCGAACGGTTTGACCGTCGAGCCCGGTGTCGTAGAACACCGGTGATGAATCGAGGCGAGAGGGCACCGGTAGTTGAGGATTGCCCACCAGCAGACGGGTGTCGTTCGCGATGACCTTGTAGAACACCTGGTCCCGATACGGCGACTCGAAGATTTCCAGCGCGGCCGGAGGAATGACGGCGCTCAGACCGCTATTGTCCCAGTCGACATCTTCGACTATGGTTCGGGCTGACGAAAGCAGCGCGCTGTCCTGCACGAGATTGGCTGTCTGGCGCGCCGCGTCGTATGAGATCGCGCCCGTGATCACCACAAACGCAGCGAGCGGCAATAACAGCCACCCAAGTAATCGAGCGCGCAAGCTTGGGGCCATACGGTCTCCGTGACCGGGTTGCAGTTCCGTGCACGAACGGTACCCGTACATGCCTCTCATGCCGCGCATGCCGGTGGATAAATGTCGCGTCCTGGCGCCATGGCGCAACGTCACACATTCAGAATGCGGCGGGTCTCCACTTCAGAAGACGCTTTTCCAGCGCGCTCAACAGGTAGTCCGCGCTGAGCGCCACCACAGCGAGCACGATCATGGCCGCGAATACGCCGCTGGCATTGAATGCGCCTTGTGCCGTGGAAATCAACAGACCGATGCCTTGCTTCGAACCGAGAAATTCACCCACGACGGCACCGACAAGTGCAAATCCGAAGCTCACGTGCAAGCTCGCCAGAATCCAGCTGAGCGCCGAGGGAATGACCACCGAGGTCGTTAGCTGACGCCGCGAGGCCCCGAGGATCTGCGCGTTGGCAATCATGTAGCGGTCGGCTTCCCGCACACCCTGGAACGCATTGCCGAACACGACGAAGAACACCATCACGACCGCCAGCGCGACCTTGGATGCCATCCCGAGCCCGAGTGCGATGACGAAGATTGAGCCGAGCACGACACGCGGAATTGAATTTGCGATCTGGATATAGAGACTGAAAACGTCCGACAGTAATTTGTTGCGCCCTAAAATGACCCCGCAGACGACGCCGGCCACCGAGCCGATCAGGAAGCCCAGAAACGTTTCTTCCAGCGTGACCCATACCTGAAGCAGCAACGGACCTTGCGAGGTGCCGTTCGCGAGCCAGTCGACGATCTGTGCGTAGATCAGCGAGGGCATGGAGAAAAAGAATGGATCGATCCAATTGAGACGGCCTGCGAGTTCCCACCCGCCAAGAATGACGACCAGCACGAGCACACGCATGCCGATGATCGTTGCACGCCGCCGGTGTAGCCGGCGCCGCGCGGCGGCTTCGACCTGTGCAAGCGACGTCCCGGTGTCGCCTGCCGGCGGCAAGTATTTGGAGGGAAGGGTAGCCATGTCCGTCTTTGCTCCGTCGTTTTTTTTCATACGATCTGCACTTCCTCGCGCAGGTCGTGCCAGATGTCACGCGAGATTTCGATAAAGCGCGGATCGTAGCGAATCTCCGAGGTGATGCGCGGCCGCGGCAGATCGATCTCGTAGACTTTCTTGAGGGTGGCGGGTCGTGCGGTGAGGACGAACACACGATCGGCCAGTGCAATCGCTTCTTCGAGATCGTGGGTGACGAACACGACCGAGCCGGCGTTGGCGGACCATAGCTGCAGCAGTTCGTCCTGCATCAGCGTGCGGGTCTGCATGTCGAGCGCTGAGAATGGTTCGTCCATCAGCAGGATTTCGGGTTTGTTGATGAATGTCTGCGCCAGCGCGACTCGCTTTCTCATGCCGCCGGACAGCTGGTGCGGATAGTGACGGGCGAATTTTTCGAGGCCGACCCGGCGCAACCAATCGTGCGCTTCATCGTGTGCGACAGCTTTCGAGCGACCGCGATACAAGGGGCCGGCAGCGACATTGTCCAGCACGGAACGCCATGGGAACACGGCATCCGCCTGAAACACGAAGCCGATTCGCGGATCGATGCCTGTCACCGGTTTTCCCATGATCCGCACTTCGCCGGAGGTCGGCCGGAGCAATCCGGTGATCATGCTGAGCGTCGTCGACTTGCCGCAGCCTGTCGGCCCGACAAGAGCAACGAATTCACCCCTGGCGACGGCCATGCTGAAGTCGCGCAATGCGGGCGTAGCCTTGCCGTCGGGACTGATGAAACGGCACGACACCGAGCGAAACTCGATAACCGGAACATCGAGGGTAGCCGTTTGATTCATGAGGTCGATCCGGGGAAGAGGCGGCAGTCGGCTCATTTGGACGAAACGAATTCGTTGGTGAACGTCCGGGCGAGGTCGATGTGCCTGCCCTTGACCGATGGGTTGAACGCGGACAGCACTTTGAGCACGGTCTGCGGACCATCTGCCGGCATCCTGCCGTCGGCGGTGTACATCGGTAGGGATGCCTTGAGCGCGCTCACATACATCCCCTTGTCTTTCTGATAGTCGTCGGGCATTTTCGCGGCGATTTCTTCCGCGCTGTGGGTATGAATGAATTGCAGGGTTCGTGCAAAGGCATGCGCGAGTTTTGCGGCGTCTGCCTTGTGAGAGGCGACCCATGTGGCTTGCGCATAAAGACTCGAGGCGGGGTAGGTGCCGCCCAGAGCCGCCCGGGTACCCTCAACCGTACGCATGTCGACCAGCACTCTTGCGTCGCCGGACTTTTCCAGCGCCGACACAGTCGGTTCGGTCGTCATGCCCGCGTCGATCCGGTTCTGCCGGATCGCGGCAATGAAGCTTGCGTCCGCACCGACAGGCAGCATGGTGTAGTTGCTCGACTGAACGCCGTGCTGGCCGGCAAGATACTGCGTCAGGAAGCTGGTGGATGAGCCGAGTCCAGTCACGCCGAGCGTCTTGCCTTTCACGTCGGCCATCGACTTGATGGTGCCGGCTGCCTTGCTCGACACCATTTCGACCTCGCCCGGTACCTGACCGAATACGACGATCGCCTTGACGTCCTTGCCCTTGGTTTGCAGATCGATCGTGTGGTCGTAGAAACCCACGACGCCCTGTACCGCGCCGGCCAGCAACTCATTTTCCGCGTCCACGCCGGCAGGCTGGGACAGCAGTTCGACGTCGAGGCCTTCGTCCTTGAAGTAACCGAGCTGCTCGGTCAGTCGCGCCGGCAGATAGATCAGCTTCGTAATACCGCCCACCATGATGGTGATCTTGCCGTCATCGGCGACCGCATGCTGCGAAGCAAGACTGAACAACAGGCTGGACGCAATGGCAATCTGGCGGGTCGCGCGATAGGTCGGTTGCATCGATTGTCTCCGTTATTTTTGCTGTCGGCTGAACGCAGCGTGTATGGATCTAATGCCGCAATTCTAGAAGAGGAATTCCTTCTCTCAGCTTTCACGGCGAGCCATTCTCTGTACGGGATTTCCATGACTTTCATGATCTATCTGGCTGGCTCAAGCGCATGCATAAAAACCTTATGGAAAGCTTAAGGATTGCACTCTGTTACGAAAACTTTTACTGATGATCGGCAGTGGTATCGACTTGCTGATGAGAAATAGGGAGGTCATCCGAACGACTTAATTTCAATGCACATTAAGACTCCGTTACCCAGTCTTTCTTGGCCTAACCAAAGGAGCAGATATGAAGATCGTCAGGAAATGGATGCGGATGTCGAATAACATCGGCGCGGGTGCACTCCTGCTCGCGGCATTGCATGCACAGGGTGCCGTGGCTGAGGACAACCACGACGACCACCGCCGGCACGAGACAGTGAAACACGTGTTGCTGATCAGCTTCGACGGGTTGCACGAGCAGGACGTCGCACGGTGTATCGGCGCGAATACCTGTCCGAATCTCGCACTGCTGGCGAAGTCGGGGATGACATATACGAATGCTCACACACCGGGCTTGTCGGATTCGTTTCCTGGGCTGGCGGCTCTGGTGACGGGAGGATCACCCAGATCCGCGGGCCTCTTTTACGACGTATCCTACGATCGCACGCTTTACGCGCCTTCCGATCCGACCTGCTCGGGCAAGCAGGGATGGAACGTCGTATTCGATGAAACCACCGGCATCGACGCGGAGAATGGCGGCCCATTGATCCATCTCAACGGCGGCGGTGCATTCAATCCGCAGGCGATACCGCATGCGTTGATCGACGGTCGCTGCCAGTCTGTCTATCCGCACAATTATCTGAAAACCAATACGGTCTTCGAAGTGATCAAGCAGAACGTAAAAGGCAGCCGCACGGCATGGGCAGACAAACATGCGTGGGGATACGACTGGTTGAATGGACCCTCCGGTGCCGGCGTCGACGATCTGTCGCGCACGGAGATCAATTCGATCGATCCGGCAACCGGCACGAACTACCTTGATACTTACACCCATACCGAGCAGTTCGACGATCTGCACGTACAGTCGATGATCAACGAGATCGACGGCAGAGATTCGACGGGGCAATCCGGCGCGGATGTACCGACCGTCTTCGGCGGAAACTTTCAGACATTGAGCGTGGCGCAAAAAGCAACTGTCGCGTCCGGCGGCGGCTATCTCGACGCGAGTTTTACGCCCGGACCGCAAGTGGCCGGCGCGATCGCCTATCTGGATGGCGCGTTAGGCCGCCTCGTCGCCGAACTCAAGCAGCGCAATCTCTATCGCTCCACCGCGATCATCGTGACGGCGAAACACGGACAGTCGCCGACGGATCACTCGAAGCTGGTCAAGAACGGCGATACCCTCACCAAACTGCTCGAGGCTAACAACTATCTCGATCCCAACGGTAATTTCGGTCAGGCCAATACGAAGAGCGGCAACCTTAACGACGGGACGGGCCTTGTCGACACCGGCTTTGTACAAACCGACGATGTCGGCCTGATCTGGCTGCGCGACCCGCATCAGGTCTCCGCGGTGGTGAAGACACTGAAAGACAATCTGAGTTGTAACGCGCCCGGCATCTGCGCGGACGGCGCGCAAGCCTACATTCTCCACGGACCGCAACTGATCGGGAAGTTCGGTGATCCCGCCGACGGACGCACGCCTGATATCGTCGTGCAACCCAATCCCGGCGTGATCTATACATCGAGCACGGCCAAGGACGAAGAACACGGCGGCAATGCGCCGGACGACAGCCACCTCGGACTCGTCGTCTATGTACCGCATTCGCATCGGGCCGGCGCGAGCATCGACGATCCTGTGATCACCACGCAGGTCGCACCGACGATTCTGCACATGCTCGACGTCAACCCAGAACTGCTGCGTTCGGTCGCGATCGAAAGAACGCGTGTGTTGCCGGGCTTCGACCGCGAAGATAGATAGGCGACCGTGCGCGCATACCGCCATCGCATTTTTTGATCATCGGGGCCGTTTGCCTGCTTTTCCCGGTGAACGATAAGAAGGACCGTCGCCGATTCGCGCGACGGTCCTTTCGCGGGTTGTCCCGTTGCTCCGGAAGAGGCCTTCGACGCTTTCCCGTGTCGCGCGGCATGCGCCTGCGCATGACGTTGACGCGGCGGACGGCCGGGCCTGCCGCGCGCAGCCGGATGTGATGCAGCGCGCGGGGATATGCCGATACGCTTTCCTGCGGATTTCCTCGCGGCCATCGTGATACCTCCTCCAGAAAGAACTTATAGAAACCGAAAACAAACGGGCCGGCTGCACAAAGTGATACTTGCGACCGGCCGTCGCAACGACGCGGCTCCGGAACTACAGCTTCAGTCCGCCCGCTTCAGGCGCGTTCGACGAGCCCGCCGGAACGTCGTCGACTCCTAGATCGTCGCGCGTGTCATATTCCCCGCGTCCCCAGTACGGCTCGCTGCCGTAATACTGGTGCACGGAGGTCGCCCAAATCTGATCGGCCATGGATGGCCAGTGATCCTTGTCGAAGCCCGGCGCGTTCTTCACGCGTTCCGCGGTCATGTTCAGCAGGAAGCATTTCTGCTGCGTGTCGAGCGTGAGCGCGTGCCACGGAATCGCGAGCAGCTTCTCTCCGATGCCGAGAAAACCGTCGCTCGACAACACAGAAACCGAGAAGAACCAGCGCGCGGTTGCGGAGGTGTCCGAGCCGGCTACGGTTATTACCCGTCTGCATCGCTTCGTTGATCTGCGCATCAAACCACGATGCCAGACTTTCTAATTGCACGATCTGCAGCGGCTTTGCGCGTTTCTCGGTCGCGGGATGTAACGCCGCGATGCCCTTGAGCACCTTGCGGACATGCGGTGTTTTCGTCGGGTATGCGAAGCCTTGCGTCTGGTGCCACTGCGCGAGCGCGGCGAGTCGCGCTCGCAGTGTGTTAAGCGACAGCGATTCCGCATGGTCGGCAAGGTATCGCGCGACCTCGTCGACGCTCGCCGGCAGGAAGCCGCCCCATTCGACCTCGAAATGGCGAATCGCGGACTGATAGCTGCGTCGCGTGTTCTCGCGTGTCGCAGCTTCAACGTATCGGTCGATGGCACGGGAAGACATGAACTAGCGAGGACGATTAGGTCAGGCACATGATAGCGGATGAGACGTGAGCCTTCCCGGGACCGCCCTCCAGGCTCATCCGGGGGTATCGTCCTTTTCACGCCTGACGCCATGCTCCAGTTCCCCTCAATTAATCAGAGACTTGGCGGATATGGCGTGGTGTAACCGAGGTGTGGACAGGAAACCTTGCTGGACAAAGCTCAGCGAAACGCGACTGCCAGGCACAAAAAGGACGATCCTCCATCGAGGGCGCATCAGTCCAGCAGTAACCGGGGGCGGCCGGGTGCCCACGCTTGGACTCGTGTCTATAACTGTACGCGCAGTGGCCCAGCGCCGGTGATCGATCTGGCCGCGCAACTTGATCGGGGCAGCGAAGTCAGCGTCTGCGGGAAGAGGGAGGGCGCGCAATGGGATCAATGGAGCCAGTAGAGCGAGGAATGTGCGTGAAAAACATGAAAATTGACTGTCCGTCCTGTGACGGCGAGATCGACGCGCGTCACACCGAAGGGCTGTCGCCGACGCTGCGTCGGATGTACTTCGTTTGCGAAGACTGCGGCTATCGCACGCCGGCGGGATTTGAAATCCTGTTCTCACTGTCGGCATCGTCACGGCCGCGCGAAGATATTGCGCTCGAAGTGCGTCCGGCGCCGATGCTGCGCGGCGCGGTGAACGCACGCACGACATTGAACCGGGAGAGCCGATCGTGAGATTCACTATTGCGTGTCCGCATTGTGGCGCGCGCGGGATCGCGCGGGCGATGGAGAAGAGATCGGAAACGGATTGGGAGATCGACTTCCAGTGCGATGACGTGACGTGCGGCCATACCTATCGCACGAGGCTGGAGATGCGGCCGCCCGTCCTGCCAATACCGCGGCGTCCGCGACGGATTACCGCCGAACTGCTTTTCGACCTTTGACACGCTCCGGGGGGAGTCATGTATATCAGGAAATCCGGGCCACTCGGCATTGCCTCGCCGTGCCTGGCGTTCGCAGCTACTGCGACCGCCGCATCGCTGTCGGTCCTTGCCGGCTGGCAGCGCGGCGGGTTGCTCGCAGAGCGCGTGCTTCTGACGTGCATCGGCGTCGTGCTGGTTGTCGCAGCGCACCTGCTTCCTGCCTTGTGCCGTCCGCACGCCTGGCGAATTCGGGCACTCGGCGTAGCGCTGTGGATCGGCTGTATGGGGGCAACCTGCTACGGCCACGCGGTGTTTTTCGTTATGGCCCAGCAGCATGCAGGCGAAGCCCGCGCAGCGGTTGTCCCGAGTGTCGCAGCGTCCGGTCGCAACCGGGCAGAGATCGCCGCTGATCGCGCCCTCGTCATAGCGCGACTGGCTCGCGTGGCCGAGCGTAAATGTGGTTACCATTGTGCAGAGGTTCGAATTCAACGCGCGACGTTGACGGCCCGGCTCGATGCGCTCGACGCCGAATCAGCCGAGGCCATGCGTCGCCAGTTAGGACTGGACCGGGAAGAAGCCAAGCGCATGGCGGCGAAAGCTGGTCCCCTTGCCGGGTTGTTGACGACGTTCGGCATAGCCAGTGGCCGCGTCGATCTGGTCATCGGCGTGGCGTTCGCTATGGTGCTTGAAGGTGTCGCCTGTTTCTGCTGGCTACTCGCGATGCGGCCCGCAGAGGCGTCCACCAGGGCAGTCGCGGCCGGGCAGGAAGTCAGTCATGTACGACCAGTCACGGCAGTAATGTCCTCCAGTAAGGTAACGGCGCCCGTTGGTACTTGATGTTACCGAAAGGCAGGAAACGGTTCAGTTACAGTCTCGTGTGCGGGCGGATGACCTGACCCGCGTGCTGACGGCGATCCGTGAAGGAACATTACGCGGGACGGTCACCGAGATACGGAAGCACCTTCGATGCTCGCAGGCCAAGGCGGCAGCCCTGCGCAAGCAGTTCGCGGAACACGTGCAATCCAGTCCCGCGACGAATGAGCAAATACTTTGATCGGTAGCCCTTGTTGGTGATGCGTTGGCACGAACCGCTGGAACTTCTTGACTGATAAGTGGCCCAGCTTGGCCCGGTTCTGCCGCGCTGTCTCACGAGCCGCAGTACCAGCGTGCCAATCCCGCATTTCAGCCGTGGCGTCGGGTGGTTCCTAATCTAAACGTTTTTTTGGGAGCAGTTAGGACCCGTGAAACGCTGCTATGGCGCAGAAAAAAATAATTGTAAGCATCCACACCAACATCGACGTGAATATACCGGTGGCGATTCCGGCCGTCGTTCCCGCCGTTTGAAGCATTTTTATCGAAGCCTGCCGAACGGAAAGAGAAAATTTTGCAAGTAAATGGGCGACAATGATAAAAATAAACGAAAGTTGACTTGTTACTGCCGTATAAAACAATATTGGCTCGGGTATAAAATAAGTCGCAATCCATCCTTTTGAGGTCACGTGAATAACCGTCGGAGCATTGAAAAGATTTAAGAGCACATTGAAGCCCTCAAATGGTTTGTATGGCATCACCGGGATAGGATCTTGCGGCACTAGCTCGGTGTACATCCGAACCATATCTAATACGCGGAGAAAAAATAATCCAAAGGTGAAGGCAAAAAATGACGCGCTGATTGTCAGGAAAAACAAAAATAAAAATCTAAACGACAGATACCCCTTGACCTTCCCCGCACGAATTGCTATCCGCGTTAGTGAGATAGAGAAGATATCAACAGCCAGCGCAACGAAGATCGCCTCGTGAAAATAGTCGTGCAGGGACTGTTTCATAAGCGGTGAAAACGGTTTAAAATTAGCGTTTATATCTCCATGAATGTTGTGCAAGATCCAGACGGCTATATAGACGCACGACACCGTTAGGGTATAGATAGGGATTGTAATAATTTGCTTGATGGATAGGAGGCGATCACCAAAATAGCGTTCAAAGATCATAACCCATGTTTTTGCCATCTGTTCAAGCGTGGCGGCGCCAAACGTGCGACCTTTCATCTCCTTTATTATGGATTCCCTAAGTTTCTTTGTGGTCATTGCAACGCTAACAAAAACACCACACCCGAAAGATAAAATTGTAAAAATGCTTCCTAATGTTCCTAATATATCGGTGGTAGACATGTGTTTTTCTCGTTCAATATTTTAAATTAATCGGTGCCGCGTGATCCGAACAAACCATGCAGCCTCGTGTGGTTAACGGTATAGGAAAGCAGAAGTTGATATCGTCTCGCATCGGACGCGTTGTTGTCACGAGCTGACGTCCGTGCATCGCCGCATCGCAGACGCTCATCTGATAGGGGGAGCGTCTTGGATCAAAATGCGGGCACAACTCCGCGCGCAGCGTCCCTGATTCTGCCCGGGCGTCGCCAGTCAAATGAAAGCTGGCTGGCGAAGTGCGTGTTACGTCGAGTGACCGAATGCGCGGGCGCCGCCGCGCAGCCAATCGCGCGAATAACTAGTCGCTCGCATCAAAGTGCATCACTCGGCCAGTGCTGAAATCGTCACGAACCCCGCGCAAACCGGCAACGCGCCGGTCGGCGGCCTACTGCATCAAAACCCGCCCTGTAGTGGTCCAATACTCCTGGACACCTCTAAAGGGGATAATTCTCCAACTGAGGTGAGAGATGAGCAGACGGAACCTGACGGAAGAATTCAAGGCTGAGGCGGTGCAACTGGTGGTTGCACAGGGCTATTCGATCACGAAGGCCTGCGAGGCAATGGGTGTGGGCGATACGGCGTTGCGACGCTGGGTGGCGCAGTGGCGTGCGCAGCAGGCCGAGCCGCCGCGCACCGAGATACAGGTCATGGCCGACCAGCGCCGCATCCGGGAGCTGGAAGCCCGCGTGATGGAGCTCGAACGGGAGCGCGAGATACTAAAAAAGTCTACGGCCTTCTTCGTCAAGGAAATGGATCGCTCCTCGAAGTGATCCGTTCGCTGAAGAAGGCCTGGCCGGTGAGTCTGATGTGCCGTCTGCTGGACGTGCCGCGAAGCAGCTATTACGCGTTTGCCAGCCGACCCGCCAAAGCGGGCGTATCGCCCGCGCTGCTCAAGGACATGCGCCAGATCCATATCGAAAGCCGGCGCAGTTACGGCAGTCGCAGGATGTCGCGGGCCCTGCAGTTGCAAGGTCATGCGATCGGACGGCATCGGGCCCGCTCGCTGATGCGTGAGGCGCAACTGGCGGTCGCGCGTCGCCGCACGCATCGATACCGCAAGGCTGAAGGTGATGCGCTGATTGCGCCGAACCTGCTCGAGCGCCGGTTCGAACCCGGCGCCGTCAACCGGGTGTGGGCCGGTGACATCACGTACGTCAGGACGCGGCAGGGCTGGTCGTATCTGGCCATCGTGATGGATCTGCACTCGCGCCGGATCGTCGGCTGGGCGTTTGCCATGCAGGCAGACACCGAGCTGGTCATCCAGGCGCTGGAGCAGGCCCGACGCAGCCGCCGCCCCGGCAAAGGACTGATGTTCCATTCGGATCAGGGATGTCAGTACACCAGCGAGCGATTCGTGAACGATCTGAAGGCCAACGGGATCGTTCAGAGCATGAGCAGAAAGGGAAATTGCTGGGACAACGCGGTGGTCGAGCGCTTCTTCAGGAGCCTGAAAAGTGAATGGATCGGTGAGCAGGAGTGCGGCAGCCACGATAGCGCCAGACGCGACATCACGGACTACATCCCTGACTTTTACAACTACAGGCGCATACATTCGGCGGCAGATGGCTTGCCGCCAGTGAGGTATGAAACTTCGATTTATTGAAAAGCCCCTTTGGGGGTGTCCAAAGAGGCTTGACCACTACAATAGCGGCTCCTTTTGATAGCGAAAGCCGCCCATGCTACATTCCGCCCACAATTCTGAGGGAATGTATGCATCATGGGTTTTGCATTTATTCGTGAGGGCGACACGACGACTCATGGCGGTCACGTGCTGGCCTGTAATGCAGCTAACCTTCTGCATGGCAAGCCAATCGCGCTTGTTGGCGACATGGTGTCCTGTCCGAAATGCGGCGGGGTCTATCCGATCGTCGATGTTAAAAACAGTCTGGGGGTTCGGTTCGACGATCGTGCAGTGGCGTCCGAAGGCGACAAAACCGCATGCGGCGCGACCCTTCTGGCTTCACAACACTTCGCCACGGCCTCGCCGACCTCCGGCGCCGGCGCGCCAGTCGGCGGAGGCAAAAGCGTAGTCGCGGAACAGCAGGGCGGGGACGACGCGAAATACCGTGGCCGCTTCCAGCTCGTTGACGACGCGACGCGCACGCCAATCCCGAATCATCGCTATACGGTTAAGTCTCCGGACGGCCAGATAATCCGTGGCACCACCGATGCAACCGGGCATACCGACTGGTTGAACACCCGTCATGCGGCGTCCCTGTCATTCAATCAGGCGGGCACGGCAGACCCGAGCGATGTATGAGCGGCGGCTACTCCGGGGGCTCGTCGGTCGGCGCGTCGGCGGCTGGCGAAGGTCAAACGACCGTTGTAGGGTCCAGGCAAGGTCTGTCGCCTGAGGAGAAGCAGAAGCTCTGCGATCTTATGTGTAAATGCGGGCGCATCGGCGTGATTTATCCCACGAAAACCGGAAGTCGGGTTTTAAGGCAAAAGTGTGTCGCGCAACGGTTGGACGCTGACAACAGTGTTTCAAAAGCAATGACAGGCAAGCCGACTGAATACATGCCGGAGGTCGCCTATGATATGAGTCCGAAACCTCCGGAACCCCCTGTGCCGATCATGTCCGACCATGACCCTCTCACGCGGCATAGTTCGATGATCGACTGGATTCGCAGTCAATGGCCCGGCGGAATGGGTGGGTACGTCAAGGGAAAAAAAGCTGGGCTCGATCAGATTCGACGTCCCGATGTGGTGATCGTCAACGATCCAAACCAGCCGCCGGTCCAGTCCAACATCAAGGCGGTCGTTGAAATGAAATTCGACGACGAATTTGGCTACGGCCAGGAAATGTCGTATCGCCGGATTGCCGGCGATAAGAGCAAATACGTCGCGTTGAAACGGGCGGATTGTGGATGCGGCGACGACGACCCGCAGAAAACGACGGCCCGTTCTGCAAAAACGCAAACAGATATGGATGAACTTTTCGGTAACAAGGCAGGTGGGCTTAACGCGAGCGGCCCATTCGGCCTGCCATCGATACCGCCGGTTAGCCCCGGCGCTGCTTTCCCCTGAAGATCATGACAAAAGACGAACTCACGGCATGGGCGCACGACCCTCGACGGCAAGACACGCTGCCATTTGGCTTGTATGAAGAACCCTACCAAAAGGCGATTGTCGGTGCAGCTCTCGTTATACGCGGCGTAATTTATTTCGCGGGTGGGCACACAAAACCCGTTCGCGAAACTCTCGTTCAGTGCTACGAGCGATATATGAAGGCAATTGAACAGTATGCCGAAGTATTTGCCGAGGCAGCAGAAGCCCCCGCCTTGAAGACAAGCCCTATGCGCTGGTTTTACGAGGAAGGAAAAAAACCGGTTGAATTTTCCAAAGCGCGAAAATTTCCCGTCCTCGCGCGTAGCCAGCCGGGCAGCGCGCTACTCGTATCTAAAACGACCAGCGCCCAACACAAGTTCGCATCCGGCTTCTTTGCATTCGGCGTGTTCTGTTTCGAAGACTGGCAGGCGGACTATGGCCTCGACACGATCGAATTCAGTGTGCCGCGCAGGTTCCTGCAATTATGCCCAGGTGTGTTCGAAGAGCTATTCGCTGCATTCGTTGAGTCTCTTCCGACCAGATGGGGGCACGCCGGTCTTGGCGTCAATCTACCTCCTACGGAGCGGGAACCCAACGAAGCGAGTGAATATTTCTGGGCAAGACTGTACGGGCCAGGCATCGACGTGGGTGATCCGATGGGCCAGGAAACAGTGACAATGCACGGTCGGATCAAGTCCGTTGACTGGCTCACCGCAATTGACGCAGATTTTGTTCGTCGCGTCGGTGGTGCTGACAGGCTCATGCTGCCGCCGGACTGGTTTCGGAAAACAACGTTGCGTAGTGGTGGCCTGATTATCCAGGCTGGCCCTGAGCCGGCTGCGGGCGTACTGAAGGGTAACGGCGTTCCTCCCGGCCCTCCCGCCGCGTACGTTCTGTTGAATCAGGCGTTACGGCCAATCGTGGCGGACACTGCGGACATTCTGCAAAGCGGTACAGTGAACAGTACGGCTCCCGTACTCAACACGCGTGTGGCGACTGAAGCGTGGCTGAGGCGATTCGACGTTCCCGCTGACAGCATCAACCGCTATTGGATCGAATTGCACAGAACACCAAAATTGTCATCAAACTGATAGAAAATTATCGCTCAGGCTGCGTCGTGCCTGCACGCACAGGACGACGTAACGCAATGGACGCTGCCATCGGAACGGCTTGCGCACGCTCGATGTGGAAACGCCGCTGCTTCAGAGACGGTTTAATTGCTTACTTCGCGCAGAAGAAGCAGAAGCCTGTCCAGGGACTGAGCTTTCTGGCAGTAAGCATCGAAGCCTGCCGATATTGCGGGTTTGACGATCGTTCCCTCGTCCTGAGCGGTGAACGCGATGATGACCGCGTCCCTTGTTTGTGGTGTCTGACGCAGCAGCCGGGCAACGGCAAAACCGTCCATTCCCGGCATATTGATGTCCAGGAGCGCAATCTGTGGCGCTTCGAGTGCAACCGCAGTAGCTACTTCCGCACCGCTGACGACGAACTGCGTGCCGTAGCCCGAAAGCGAGAGGAACGTGGCAATCGCCTCCGCGCCGTCGCGATAGTCATCGACGACCAGTATGTGAACCGGCAAAAGGACCGGTGGCCTCACCGAGCGTCCAGTCCAGCGTGTGATACGGGAAAATAGAGGCATGTGTGGTTAGAATATTTAGCGGTCTCACAGCGGGACTATAGCGCGCAACGCCCGTACCAGGCGCCATTCTGACGACAGACTGCGCACGAACGCTCGCGCCGCACCCTGTCTGCCTTCGCAACGAGGATTCGATGACCCTGTCAGACTTTATCGACTCGCATCTTGAGGCACTAATTGATGACTGGACCGCTTACGCGCGGGCACTCAGTCCCGCAGAAAGCCAGCTTACAGACGAACAGCTCCGCAATTCGGCGCGCAACCTGTTGACGGGCATCGCGGCAGATATGCGCGAACTTCAGACCGCCCGGCAGGCGGTTGAAAAGTCGCATGGCGACCGGCCGTCCCCCAATTCAGCGTTTAATTACGTTGGACGCCAGCACGCAGACGACCGTCTGGCCCACGGCTTTGATGTCAATGACGTTGTGGCTGAGTTTCGGGCGCTACGGGCCAGCGTCCTACGGAGATGGCAGGCGGAATGCCTCATCGACGCCGCAAGCTTTCACGAGATGATCCGTTTCAACGAAGCGGTCGATCAGATGGTTGCGGAGTCGGTGCGACGGCACTCGCAGCGCTCCGAACGCATCCGGGATCTGTTTGCCGGCGTGCTTGCTCATGATCTGCGCTCTCCGGTCGGCGCGATACTGAACTCGATACAGGCGGTTCAGCTCGACAAGAAACTCTCGTCTACGAGTCTTCGGGCGATCACCATTGCGCTAGCCAGCGCCATCAGGGCGAAACGGCTGGTTGATGACCTCTTTATCTTTGCGCGCGCGCGCCTCGGCTCCGCGCTTCCCGTGGAGCTGACGCAGCAGGATATGGGACGCATCTGTGAAGGGGCGCTCGAAGAGGTGCGCGCCTCGCATCCAGACGCAAGTATCCGGCTGCAACTCAAAGGCGAACTCAGCGGCGTGTGGGATGGTGCAAGGATAGGGCAGCTATTCGTCAACCTGCTGACCAATGCCGTCCAGCACGGTTCGGCGGACGTGATTCTGCATGCAGATGGCAGCGTCACCGATAAGGTGACTGTTGCCGTTTGGAATGGCGGCGACCCGATACCGGAGCAGGCGCTTCCGACCATTTTCAATCCCTTAACCCGTGTGAGTCTGGAGCGCGAGCAAGGGAGCAAACCGTCTGGCCTTGGGCTCGGTCTTTTCATTTGTCGCTGCATTGCCGAGGCTCATGCAGGAACAATCACTGCGGAATCGAACACGGACGGAACCGTCTTCAAGGTCCAGATCCCCTGTTTTCCAGCCGATCGCGCTGACTGACTATCTGGGTCAGCGCGTCGGTCAAGGGCGGTGGTGGTAGGCCGGTGGTCCGGCGGACGCGACCAGCGCGCCCGCGCGCCACATTCGGGGCAGCTCGACGACAAGCGCACGCCAGCGCGCCAGAACGTCCGGGAATTTACCTTCGCGTTTTGACCGGCGTATCTTGTCGACGACGTTCCAGCCGCGCACGTACAGCGCGAAACTCCGCTGGCTGGAAAGATAGTGCGAGGCGTGCACACCGACCCAGGCGAGCAGTTCAGCGGGCAAGACATCAGGCGCTGCGGGGTCGGGCTCGATGTTGGCGATGACGGATCAATCGTCTGCTGCGGCCGGATGCGCGGGAGTAGCCTGAGATTGAGCTTGGGGTGACGTGGCCTCGCGTGCCAGCAGCCGAAGCAGTTCAATGCGGTGCCAGGGGATCGGCGAGCGGCCGGCGATGTAGTTGCGGATGGTTCGCGAGCAGCAGCGCAGTTTTCGGGCGACTTCGGCGATGGAAAGACCGCCAGTCAACGCCAGAAACTCATGCAGGCCGCCATGTCGTTGCTTTGCGAACACCTGGGAACCCCGTGAAGTCTGAAGGGCGCGCAATCTAACGTAAACATTACAAATCTGCAAAATGCGATACGAATTGTAAGAAACGTAGAACCGAGGGTAGCGAGATCATTTGACATAATGGTTTTTATCGTATTTTTAATTGTTAGTCCAAAGTTCAGATGTCGTGTTTCCGCTAAATTGAAATGTCGTGTTTGCGGGTTCAGGCTGGTGGCCAGCTTTGCTTGAGGGGCGCTGGCCATGAACGCAACTGGGACGATCACCATGTCGATGACCGAGCTGGACCGGTTGAAGGTGGTACAGGCCGTTTGCGAGCGGCGTCTGAAGCCCGGCCAGGCGGCGGACCGGCTGGCGTTGAGCGTGCGTCAGGTCGAGCGGCTGGTGCAGCGCTACCAGGCCGCAGGTGTGGCCGGACTGGTGTCTGGCAGACGTGGGCGCCCGGGCAACCATCAGTTATCCGATGGCGTGGCGCGACGCGCGCTGGCCATCATTCGCGAGCGCTACGCGGATTTCGGGCCGACACTTGCGTGTGAGAAGCTGCGGGAATGTCACGGCATCGGTCTGTCGGTCGAGACGGTGCGCGCGCTGATGATTGCTGCTGGTCTGTGGATTCCCCGCAGGGACCGGCCGCCCAAGGTGTACCAGCCGCGCAACCGCCGCGCGTGCCAGGGTGAACTGATCCAGATCGATGGCAGCGACCACCGCTGGTTCGAGGACCGGGCGCCGGCCTGCACGCTGCTGGTGTTCATCGACGATGCAACGGGTCGGCTGATGACCCTGCACTTCACGGCGACCGAGTCGACCTTCAGCTATTTCGAGGCATTGCATAAGTATCTGGGTACACACGGCAAGCCGGTCGCGTTCTACAGCGACAAGGCCAGCGTCTTTTATGTGAAGGGTCGCTCGGAGACCGCGGGCAAAGGCGTCACGCAGTTCGGCCGCGCACTGTACGAGCTCAACATCGAGACTTTCTGTGCGAACACGAGCCAGGCCAAGGGGCGTGTCGAGCGGGCCAACCTGACGCTGCAGGACCGTCTGGTAAAAGAGTTGAGGCTGCGCGGCATCAGTTCGCGGGAGCTGGCCAATGCGTATGTGCCCTCCTTCATCGCGGACTTCAACCGGCGATTCGGCAAGCCCCCGAAGAGCGACCATAACGCGCATCGGCCGGTGCGTGATGACGAGGACCTGAGGCAGATCCTCGCCTATCGCGTGGCGCGCAAGGTCACGCATTCGCTCACCGTGCAGTACGACCGCGTGATGTACCTGCTGGAGGACACGCTGGCCAATCGTCGCCTGATCCATGAATACGTGGAAGTCGTCGAGTATCCGGATGGCAGCATCGAGGTGCAGGCCGATGGGCGTGTCCTGCCGTATCGCGAGTATGACCGGATCACAAACATTGACCAGGGGGCGGAAGTCGATAACAAGCGGCTCGCGAGTGTGCTGGAGGTAGCCCGTTGCGTGCAGGCGATGCGTGACGATCGGCGTGCAGCCGGTTCACCCTCACGCACGCACATTGGTGAAGCGGTGCGGGCGAAGAAAGCGCTCATCGGGCTGAAGAAGCAGCGGGCCATTGAGCTTGCCGACATCAATGAAGCTGTCTGTCAGGTCGGTACAAAAACAAGGCGGCAACGGGGGGCGGCTGCGCCGCCCCACCCCAAAAACACAAGAATAGGTACAGCAAAACACGACATTTCAATTTAGCGCAGACCACGACATTTGAACTTGGCGGAGACATTAATGAGGGTGCGATGCTATAATCAAGACGACTCTGGCCTAGGCCGCGCTTGTCGACTGCCGGCTCTCCCGGGATAATTTCCTTTCGGGCGCGACAGCCGGTGCCTGCCAACGAAACGCACGACCATAGATCTGGGCACGCCCGCGTGGGCTGAAGACTATCGTCAATGGTTCGCCGGGCTCAAGCAGCGGGTCGAGCGCGCGCGGCAGCGCGCCATGGCCAGCGCAAACCGTGAGCCGGTCGCGCTGTACTGGCAGATTGGTTGCGACATTCTCGACCGGCAACAGAAACAAGGGTGGGGTGCGGGCGTCGTCGACCAGCTCGCGCGCGATCTCAATGCAGCATTTCCCGACATGCGCGGGTTTTCGCCGCGCAACCTCAAGTACATGCGCGCCCTCGCGCAAGCGTTTCCGCAGCCGGAATTTGTGCAACAACCCGTTGCACAATTACCGTGGTCGCATATTGTGACGCTGCTCGACAAGCTTGACGACACCTCGCAGCGGCTCTGGTACGCGGAAAAGTCGCTCGAGCACGGCTGGTCGCGCAGCGTGCTGACCATGCAGATCGAGACAGCCGCCCATGCGCGTGGCGGCAACGCTGTGACGAATTTCGCCGACCGGTTGCCGCCACCGCAGTCCGATCTCGCTCGCGACGCCCTCAAGGACCCTTATATCTTCGATTTCCTCGGCCTGACCGAGAATGCCCAGGAGCGCGACGTCGAGCGCGCGCTCACCCAGCACATCACCCGCTTCCTGCTCGAACTGGGCGCCGGCTTTGCGTTCGTGGGGCGTCAGTACCGGCTGGACGTCGGCGGCGAGGAGTTTTTCGTCAACCTGCTCTTTTACCATCTGAAGCTACGCTGCTATGTCGTCGTCGAACTGAAAACGACGCCGTTCAAGCCCGAATACGCGGGGCAACTGAACTTCTACCTGTCCGCAATCGATGCCCAGGTCAAGTCGGCCGAAGACCAGCCGACCATCGGCCTGCTGCTGTGCAAGGAAAAGAACCGGCTCGTGGCGGAATATGCGCTGCGCGGCGTGACCAACCCGATGGGCGTAGCCGAATATCAGCTTTTGCGCGATGTGCCTGAATCGCTGGAAAGCGGTCTGCCATCAATCGATCAGATCGAGGCGGAACTCCGGCCCGATCTGCCCGATGCACAGGAGTAGTGATCAGCCCGGATGACTCAGGACGTGCATCCATCGTTCTGATCCGTGCCTATGTACCTGCGCTGCCTGTCCCGCCAGACTGCTGCTTCGCTTCAGCCACCAATTCCTTGCGCGCCTCAATGCCAGCAGCCGTGAACGCGGTTACGGAAACCAACTGCTCAGCGGGGACGTCCAGATGGGGATTCCGTGCAAATCAACAGAGCAACCCTACAACGAGGTCTATCAGTTCCTAACTGCGTTGCTGTATAAATTTACAACTGCGCGCGACATACCTTGACGCTCCCCCTGCCCCATGCTGGCATAAAATCAGCGCAGCCCGCAGAAACGCCGGCGCATTTGCGCAATGTTTGGATATCAACAATCGTGCCGTCGATCACGGGTGCGGAGTCACCGTTTGGCACAATACCTTCCAACGCACTTCCAACGCCCAGAAACGGAGGACCGGCAGATGAGCGATAGACAAGCCAACGATAAAACACCATGGTTCCCACCTTCATCGAAGCCTGTGCGCAAGGGGCTCTACGAGAGCCACTGGTTGATTGGATCGCAGACCAGATTGCGGTTTTGGGATGGGGTTTTCTGGCAAGTGGACGGGCAGGTATGTAGCGAACAGGACCTCACATGGCGAGGCCGCGCTTGTCCCGATAGAGACTATGTTGTAGACGACGTTTCAGTCCATTTCACAGAGAGCCCGTCAATTCCGCAGAATATAAGGAACGCGGTTGCGGGTGGCATAACGCCGGCGAAAGCATGGCGCCAGCATCTTGGACTGAAGCAGGCTGAAGTTGCCGCCCGCATAGGCATCAGTAGGCCAGGCTACGCATTTCTCGAGCGAAAAAAGCGGCTAAGTGAGCGCACGCGAGCAAGCGTCGCTGCCGCGTTCGGTATTGCAGCGGAACAATTAGATTTGTGAATGGAATTACTTTTGATCGCAAGTGATTCCTGCCGCGTGAGGATCCGAGCAAATGGCGGCGATCGTATAGTTGGTTCTTGATGTTGAGGGGCGGCCAAGGGCGCGTAATCCGGATTGTGCGCCAATCCCCAACGTGAGCGGCACCGCCTTGCGGTTAATGGTCACCGCATCAATCAAAGGCCTTGCGATTTGCAAAGATCATATATCAAAGCAACTTTGCATCGCCCTTAAGCCGACACCTTCGGTATATCGATACGATATCCTACCTTGGGCACCGTCTCTATGAGGCAGGAACGTCGAGCTTCGCGCAATACCTCCCGTATTTTGTAGACGTGAACATCTACTAAGCGCGGTGAAACCGTGCCATCTTCCCCCCAGACGCTCTTCAGGATAGTCTCGCGCGACAATACCTGACCGGCATGTTTTATCAGCAGCCGAAATAATTTGAATCCGGTCGGGCACATATATAGGTCCACGCGCTCGCCAGCATCCATCACAAAAAGAGTGCGCGTATTGGGGTCCAGCGTAAGCCCATCGAATACAACAATCGTCTCGGGCGGCGAGACGAGACGCGGACGCAAAATTGCTTTGACGCGTGCGTAGAGTTCGATGGGAGAAAATGGAGTTGTGACATAGTCGTCGGCACCAGCCGCGAGTGTGTCGATACAGTGATCTTCGTCGGCCGCTGGAGCAATGACGATCACCGGAAGATGCCGCGTACGCACCGATGATCGAAGCGCTTTCAGAAACGACTTATGTCCGAGGGCCGTCTTGCTGCTTGCCATTATCAACGCAGCGGGCAAGGGGTCATACGCCAACATTGTGACTACAGCATCCAGGCTGACCGCAAGCTCCGGATGAAATCCGTAGCGAACCGCATTGGTCCAAAGAACTTCCGCAGATTCAAGGTGCTTTTCAAAAAGCACAATACGCCCACTCATTCTGTTTTTTCCTGCTGAGGTGACGTTCGCTTCGTCGCATCGTGCTCACCGGGCAACGTGCGTCGTTGTCGCGAACACACATATCTTACAAGCCTGGACGTACACGTCGAGCCGCCCCTCGGCTATCTTGCATACAAACTGACCTTGCGTGTCAGCAAGATGCGCTCTGTGAGGGAAGAATTCGAAGCATTGGCCTGCAACCGTCACAATAGCAGCACACAATACCGCACTCATTCCTTTTGAATTTTCATCAGATGAACAAACCAATGGCTGCCGCAGTACTTGTCGCACTTTGTTCCGTCGCACACGCGAGTTGGGCATCCGATGCGAACAATGGCTTTCTCACCGGCAAGTTCTTCAAAGGAGGAAGTCCATCGCTGCGTACCGCATACGTAATCGGCGTGCTCGATGGCTTCTCCTATGCGCCAGCCTTTGGCGCACCGGATGCAAAAATCAGCAAACTGCAGCGCTGCATCGGAGCTATGCATGCGGATGCAAGTCAAGTCGGCACCATCGTCGATAGATATCTGGACGCTCACCCGGAATCATTGAACGATAAGATGCAGCCGATAGTCCTGCGCGCCATGCGACAGGCTTGCGCTGGCAATGGAACTTCGATTGAGTAAACGATCGAGGGGGCGTACTCCCCCTCTTTGTTGTACCGATGCTCGTTAATTACTTTGGCGCGGTCTCGTAGCCGTCATTCAGTGTCTTCACGAAGGCAATGATGTCATCAATGTCCTGATCCGTCATGGCGGGTTTATCGCCAAATTTTCGATCAAACGGAGCGTCCGCGACATCGATATTTGCATGATACTTTTCAGGCAAGTCGTCATATACAAGAACCTTGCCCGATGCGTCGTGCGGATAAATTTTTCCCGGGCTAGTGTTGCGCAGATTGTAGAAGTCCATAACCTGCTTAAGATTGTGATAGACGCCGTTGTGGAAGAATGTCCCGCGCGTTGCCGAGTTACGCAACGTCGGCGTCAAAAACATGCCGCAATATTGCGTGTCCTTCGGCATGTCGGTCCGGAAGGGGCCACATACGCCCATATCGTAGAACTTCGGATCTTTGTTTTGCGCGAGTTCATGATTGCGTGGAACGCCGAGAGCTTCGTACTGCGTATCCGTAAACACTGGGGGTAGCCCGTCCGAGCTAGGCCGGCTCAGATGACAACCCGCGCAATTCGCTTTGTCCTTGTCGTTGAATAAACGCAAGCCATGCAGTTCAGCCTGCGTAAGACGCGCATGCCCTTCAAGCCAAGCGTCGTACTTACTCGTGAACGGATGAAACGCCGGATCTTCGAACTGGTATCGACCAATTGCAAACATAGCTTCTGATACGAGCAGGTTCGGGTCGCTGATCACGCGCGGCCCGAAGAGTTGCTTCATCGTGCCAATATACTTCGAGTGCAGTAGTTTTTCTGCAACGGCCTGCACATTCGGATTTGCCATTTCAACCGGATTCGTCAACGGTCCGATGGCCTGGTCCTGAAGAGTGCTCGCGCGGCCATCCCAGAAAAAGCCACCTTGCGGCACCATCGCAGGCGCGGCAGGCGCAACGCCAGCAGTCTTCTGCGCACGTTGCACGCCCTGTGCGGCGGAAGCCAGTACGTCGAGACTGACCGGTGCAGCATCGGTATCACCTTGATCCGGGCCGATACTGAACGGCGCTTGGCGGTAAAGATATGCGAGCGACGGCGACGGCCGATAGCCGGCGTCTTTCATTTGCGGGCCACCTAACTGCACTGAGAGGTCGTTCGGCGGTCCGAACGAATGCTCAGCGCTATGGCACGACGCACACGACTGCTTACCCGACGCCGACAACGACGGGTCGTTGAACATGTCTCTGCCTAGTATTGCAGCTGCACTCAGCGGCGCAACCGGGGGGCGCAAGAGTGTGATCGGGTGCGCATTAGCGCCTGTCAGGTCCTCGATCTTGTCACCGATCACCGCGGGCATACGCTCGGGGTAGATCAGCGCATAGCCAACGACGACGATGCATGCCAACGCAATAGCCACTAATACCCACAAAATCCGGCTTCGCAGCGAATGCGAGGTAGCGTCAGGCGACGGACCGCTTCCACTCGGAAATTGAGAGGGCAAAGTGGCATTCGAAGGAGTGTTCATGGCAATAGCTTTAGTGAATCTGAACTACATATAAGGAAGTCGAGCCACCGCACCGGCTGGCTCGACGCCTTTACTAACTATCGTTCTTCGACACCCTTTTCACTAGATGGCGCGCCGCACGAATAACTAACACCCCTGCGGTACGGCATTAGCCAAACTGGATGTCGGCTGCGAACTCAGTTCGTAGCTGGAGCGGACGACAGCTTGGTGCCCGCATTCGTATCCAGGAAGACTACCGGCGTGCTGCCGCCATTCGTAAAATCAAACAGCGCATTGAGGCTACCCGTCGTCGCGTCATGCGAGCCGCCACCCAAGCGGGTACCACCGAGCCAGTTGTCCTCGATGAACTTGACTACGGATGCTTGGGTGATCAGCGTATGGTCGACATAATTGCTACGTGCGTACGGCGAGATCACGATAAGCGGAACGCGCGTGCCCGGACCGCAACGGCCGTTCACAGCGGCCGCCGTCACGCCGACACCCTGCGTAGCGCCGGTTGCGTTACACGTACCTGCGCCGTTCAGTTGGTCGGCGGTTGCGTCGAACGACGAAGTCGTCGGCGTCGCATACGCATGGTCGTACCAACCATCCGAATCGTCGTACGTGATGATAACGGCAGTGTTCTTCCAGTCAGGCTGTTGCTGAAGGAAGTTGACGACCTTGGTGTAAAACGCCTGTTCGTCAATCGGATCCGAATTGCCCGGATGACCGTCACCAACTGCGGGCGCCTTCAGATAGCTAACCGACGGGAAGTTGCCCGAGGAAACAGCAGCGAAGAAATCGTTCACGTCGTACTGATGGTGAACCGGCGTAGCAGTCGAATCGAGCGGATCGGTTTGGCCGATAAGCGCGGTAGAAGTCGGGCGCGTGTGCGCGAGATTAGCGGTCGTCGGGTAGTACTGGAACCAGTTGTGATGCGGCACATAGTCCGTTTTCGTTGCGCCGAGGACCGGTGAATACGTGCTTCGCTTACAACCTGTGGTGCCGTTCGGATTCGTGGCAACGAGGCTAAAGCCGCCCATGAAGCCGCCCCACGTAATGTTCTTCGCGTTGAGCAGGTCACCGATGTTCTTGTTGGCCGCCGACATTTGCACGTTGTCGTTAGTGGCTGTCGAAGAGCACAGATCGCCCGTAGGGTCCGAGTCGCCATTAACCGTGAAGCCACCGGCACCGTCGGCAATAACGTTGTCGCCCTGCGCTGCACCGTTCGCGGGAACACCACCGTTCGTTTGACCCGAAATCACTTCAAGTGCGCCTGGCGTCGACGGACCATACGTGTCCGTGTACATGTTGTCGCTCATTGCAAAATTCTGAGCGTAGTTCCAGAGCGCTGTAACCGTATTGCCGTCGAAGTAACCCATCACGAGGCCCGGCGTGCCGAACGTCGAACCGCTACTCGCACCGTTGTTACCGGTGTACTTGGGAAACAGGTCAGCCGCGCCATTGTCATAGGCAAGCTGTTCGTTGCGATAATCGTGCGACTGTCCGTTCGTGTTTGCCTGACTGCGATCGAGGCGGAACGGGTTGATACCGCTACCTGCAGCAAACGCATTGTTCGCCGTGTTCAGGAAGTTCGGGTTGCTCGTCAGAAGCGACTTCTGATTCAGATTGTTAATCTGAGTCGGCGTATTTGCAGACGCCGTAAATGCCGGCTCACCAACCGGATTCTGCGCGTTCGGATAGGTACCAAAGTAGTGGTCGAACGAACGATTCTCACCGAAGATCACCACCAAGTGCTTGATCGGGGTCGCCGTCGCCAGCGAGTCCTGTGCGGATACTGCCGCTGCCGGCGCAGAGGCAGCAGGGGCCGCAGAGGCCGGACTGTCATTGTTATTTCCGCATGCGCTCAGCACGAACAGCGCCGCTGCAAACGGAATGGGTAAGAGGGTTCTACGAAACATTAGGGGGCTCCACATTCGCTAACCAGGCCGTCCATCGATGTGCGGAAGGTGCTGGCGATTGTTGTTAGAAACGCGACTGCCAAACTATTGATGAAGCTGGCGAATTGGACCACTAAAGAATGAAAGTTTTCGGGCAACATTCTGACCAAAGCCTTTCAATTGCGCAGACGTCTGTCTTTTTGTGCTGTATTTCGAGTGAAAAGCGCTACATCTCCAAACGCAAAGTCGAATCCTTGTTCGCGGAGCTTCTAGTCCAGCAGCGCTTACTATTCCGCACCCCGAGTTGCTTGCGGGAAGGGCTCATGGATAGATAAACCCGATGTTCGTCAGGCTTACGTTTCGTCTGATAAGAGGAAATTCATTGGCTTCTGCGTCAGGTGAGATCGCGGCCCATGCCGGCCCAGTCCAAGTTAAAAAAGACCTGCCGGCTGCGCGGCCTCGTCCCAGCTGAAAATTATCACTTCCTTACGAATTGCTTCCTTGCCACCGCCACCGACGGTGTATTTGATATCGACAGTCGCGATGTGAAAACCTACAAACGCACTACGGATCGCAGGATGGTCGTTCAGGCTGACAATCGCCTTCCCTTAATCGTCCGCAACCGGCGCGCCATTTGTTCATATTCACTAACGCAGATGGCACTGAACCGCCCCGGATTTTGTGGAGGCTTCAACTCCTGAGAGAAATGGTATGGACGCCTCCCTCCCGCATCGCGAGGCACTGGCCTTCGACGTGAGCGCGCTCATAGCGCAAGATCACATGAATCTTCACGGCGAAGCGGAGGCTAGCGATGAATCTGACACCGGTTGGGATCGACATTGCAAAGACTGTTTTCCAGGTGCATTACATAAATCAGGACACGGGCGAGGTCGTGAACAAGCCAATCAGACGCGCTGCGTTTCTCGAGCATTTCGCGAACCGGGCTCCTTGCCTTATCGGAATGGAAGCGTGCGGCGGAGCGCATTACTGGGCACGCAAGCTGATGGAGATGGGGCATCAGGTAAAGCTGATGCCAGGGGAATTCGTGAAGGCGTTCAACGTTGGAAACAAGAACGACGCAGCGGATGGCCAACAAGATGGCCCGCACGATCTGGGCTGTGCTAGCGCATGAGCGCAAGTTCGACAAAGGGTACGTCAGCGCCAAGGCGGCATGACCGTAGGTGTAGCGTATAAGATCAACTTTTATAGGATAGATCGTCGAAGGTTGCGCGGGCGTTTTGCGTGTGATGACAGATCAGGTAGGACCGTGACTTGCCAAACCTGCGTAGTTTGCGGAGCTCAAGGCTCGTTGAGGCAAGTAGGCGCAAGTCAGCGGATTTCATCGGGGCCTGCAGCAGAAAACCAGCTGCAACAAGGCCGGATATACAGCTGCAACCCATCCTGTCCGTCTACGCACAAGAGAGCTTGCTCAGACGGGAGACGTTCATATACAAACTACTATCGGCAACTTGAAACAGCTGCCGCTGAACCCGCATTAACTTAAACCAACCAGCCGCCACGATTCCCGGGGCGGTTCACTGGTTCGAATCACATACGGCTTACTCAAAAGATTTATGGGCCTACATGCGAATGCACGTAAGCCCGAGTAGCAGCGAACAGCCGGTCTGTGCCTTCAATTGCCAACTCATAATTCTCGGTGTACTGGCTTTCGCGCACGTTGCGCCGACGACATAACACGGAGTGCACGCCCGAACTTAATTGTCAGGCGGCCGTTTCGACGCTGCGTTCGAGGGGCTACTTCTGGCTGAGTTGAAAGCGGAAATACCAGCGAACCGAACAAGCAATCACGGCAGCGGCGTAACGATGCCGGTGGTACGGGGATCTGGACTGGCGCATCCCGACAATCTAACCGTTGCCCTCAGATCGCACTATCGAACCAGCTCGGCCAATGTGACAATGTCCAACGTATTTATCGTCGCGTTGAAGCGCGCGATGCTCAACGTCCCCACCGCAACACGAGCGGATCGAGCCTGCGCGCAACCTTGAACAAACCCTCACGCGTTGCCGGGTGCAACGGCGCAAGCGGATGGCGCACGGCATCCGAACGGATCACGCCGCCCTCTTTCATCAACGCCTTGCACGCGCTCAGGCCGCACTGCCGGTTCTCGTAGATGATGAGCGGCATCCACTGCTGATACAGCGCGGCAGCATGTTCATGGTCGCCCGCAAAATACGCATCGACGATCTTGCGGATACCGTCGGGATAGCCCCCGCCCGTCATCGCACCCGTTGCGCCTGCATCCAGATCGGGAATGAGCGTGATGGCCTCTTCACCGTCCCACGGACCCAGCACCGCGTCGCCGCCCAGTTCAATCAGCTCGCGCAGTTTCGACGCCGCTTGCGCGGTCTCGATCTTGAAGTACGACACATTGGCGATTTCTCTCGCCATCGTCGCCAGAAACGATGCGGATAATGGTGTGCCTGCTACCGGCGCGTCCTGAATCAGGATCGGAATGTCGATCGCGTCCGACACGGCGCTGAAAAACGCGTGAATGCCGCGCTCGCCGACGCGAATGGTCGCGCCGTGATACGGCGGCATCACCATCACCATCGCGGCGCCTGTATCCTGCGCGGCGCGGCTCCGTTCAGCGCAGACCTGCGTGCTGAAATGCGTGGTCGTGACGATCACTGGCACGCGGCCCGCTACGTGATCGAGCACCGCGGACTGCACGGCGCTACGTTCGTCGTCGGTCAAGGCAAATTGCTCCGAAAAATTCGCGAGTATGCACAGACCGTTCGAGCCCGCATCGATCATGAAATCGACCGCGCGTTTCTGGCCGTCCAGATCAAGGCGGCCCGCGTCATCGAAAATGGTGGGGACAACCGGAAAAACGCCGCGATAAGGGGTGTGGGTCATGAGGATCGCTTCCTGCTTGTCGTGTGAGTCGGGTGTGAATGTGCGAAGCGGCGTGTTTCCCCACCGTTTCAATGCGAGTGGCGCGGAACGTCGGCGCCGCGGCAGCCGACCAGAAAATCGAAATCGCAGCCTTGGTCCGCTTGCAGAACGTGATCGACATACAGCTTGCGGTAGCCGCTCGTAAAGCCATCAACGTCCATGCTTTCCCGCGACCAGCGTGCCAGCCGCGCGCTCAGCTCCGCGTCGCTGATGTCGAGATGCAGGCGCCCTGCAAAGCTGTCCAGTTCGATCCAGTCCCCTTCCTCCACGACAGCAAGCGGTCCACCTGCGCGCGCTTCCGGTGCGACGTGCAGCACCACCGTGCCATAAGCGGTGCCGCTCATGCGTGCGTCGGAAATGCGGACCATGTCCGTCACGCCCTGTTCCAGCAGTTTTGGCGGCAGACCCATGTTGCCGACTTCGGCCATGCCCGGATAACCTTTCGGGCCGCAGTTTTTCATCACGAGCACAGAGTTGGCCGTGACATCCAGTTCAGGGTTCCCGATGCGCGCCTTGTAGTCGTCGAAATTCTCGAACACCACCGCGCGGCCGCGATGCTTGAGCAGATTGGGACTCGCCGCCGACGGCTTCAAGACCGCGCCATTCGGCGCGAGATTGCCGCGCAGAATGCACAAAGCACCGTCAGCTACGAGCGGATTCTCGATTGGGCGTATCACCTCGTCGTCATAAATCGGCGCGTCTTTCGTGTTGTCCCACAGTGACTGGCCGTTCGCCGTCAGCGCGTCGGGATGGGGCAGCAGGCCCGCTTCGCCCAGACGCCGTATTACGCCAGGCAGGCCCCCCGCGTAATAGAACTCCTCCATGAGAAAGCGCCCGGACGGCTGCAGATCGACAAGCGTGGGCGTGCCTCGTCCAATGCGCGTCCAGTCGTCCAGTTCGAGATCGACGCCAATGCGGCCCGCAATCGCCTTCAGGTGAATCGTCGCATTGGTCGAGCCGCCTATCGCCGCGTTCACGCGAATCGCGTTTCCGAACGCTTCGGGCGTGAGCAGTTTCGACAAACGCAGGTCCTGCAACGCCATCTCGACAATGCGCATGCCGGACATATGCGCGAGCACATAACGCCGCGCGTCGACTGCGGGAATCGCTGCGTTGTGCGGCAGCGTGACGCCGAGCGCTTCGGCCATGCACGCCATGGTCGAAGCCGTGCCCATCGTGTTGCATGTTCCCGCCGAGCGCGACATGCCCGCTTCCGCCGACATGAAATCATGCAGCGTAATCTTGCCCGCCTTCACCTGCTCGCTCAGTTGCCAGACCACGGTGCCCGAACCGATGTCGCGTCCCTGATGCTTGCCATTGAGCATCGGTCCGCCGCTCACGACAATCGCGGGTACGTCGCAACTCGCCGCGCCCATCAGCAGCGCGGGCGTGGTCTTGTCGCAACCCACCAGCAGCACGACAGCGTCCACGGGATTACCGCGAATCGACTCCTCCACGTCCATGCTTGCGAGATTGCGTGTGAGCATCGCCGTGGGTCGCAAGTTGGATTCGCCGTTAGAAAACACCGGAAACTCCACGGGAAACCCACCCGCTTCGAATACACCGCGTTTGACGTGCTCCGCGAGCTTTCTGAAGTGCGCATTGCATGGCGTCAATTCCGACCACGTATTGCAGATGCCGATAATCGGTTTGCCCTGGAACTCGTGATCGGGAATGCCCTGATTTTTCATCCAGCTTCGATACATGAAGCCGTTCTTATCCTGCGTTCCGAACCATTGTGCGGATCGGAGCGGGCGCTTTTCGTTGGGCATAACGTATTCCCGTTGATAGTCGTTGAATTCAGGTTCTCGGAACCATGGAAAGCGGTTCGGGCTCGCCGTTCGATTCAGGCGACAAAGGCGCGTGCGGCGTAGCCGTTTTTAGTCCTTTACCCAGCGTCGTCCCATTCGATTTGCGCCGCGCAGCGTGCCGTTCGATCACGCGTTGCAGCAGACAGAACGCGCACAGCAGCGCGCCGATCACGATGCGCGTCCACCATGAACTGAGCGTGCCGTCGAAAGTAATCAGCGTCTGGATGGTGCCAAGAATGCCGACGCCGAACACCGAGCCGATCACATAACCCACGCCGCCCGTCAGCAACGTGCCGCCGATCACCGTTGCGGCAATCGCGTCGAGTTCCATGCCCTGCCCCTGCAACCCATATCCCGACAGCACGTACAACGTGAACACCACGCCCCCGAGTGCGGAGCACAAGCCGCTCAATGCATAGACGCCGACCTTCGTGCGTGAAACGGGCAGCCCCATCAGCAGCGCCGAGCGCTCATTGCCGCCGACCGCATACACGTTGCGGCCAAAGCGCGTAAAGTGCGCGACGAAGATCGCGATGAGCAGCGTCGCAACGGCGATCAGCGCGCCCGTGGTGAGCGGCGCGCCGCCCACGTCGATATGAAACGCCGACAGCGCATGAAATGTAGGATCGTCGATCGTGATGGATTGCGTGGTAATCAGAAAGCACGCGCCACGCGCGAGAAACATGCCCGCCAGTGTGACGATGAACGGCTGCAAACGGAAAAAGTGGATCAAGGCACCCATCGCCGCGCCATACGCCGCACCGAAAGCGAGCACGAGCGGCAGAATCACCCAGGCGGGCCAGTGCAAACGCTCGGTGAATACGGCGCACAGGATGGTGGTCAACGCAACGACTGAGCCGACAGAAAGATCAATACCGCCCGACACGATCACAAACGTCATGCCGATAGCGACGATCAGCAGAAACGCGTTGTCGGTGAGCAGACCCATCAACACTTGCAGCGAGAAGAAACCCGTGTACATCACCGAGCCGAAGCCGAACAGCACGGCAAACAGAACGACGGTAACAACGATCGGCAGGATGCGCGGATCGGTCACGCGATCAAAAAGATGACTCATCGTGACGTCTCCGCGAAGCGTTGCTTCGACATGAATGGCAGAACGCGCCTGCATTGCCGCATTAAAACCGCGCGCGCCGTCGACGATTGGATCACGCTGACCGCCAGCACCACCGCCGCCTTGACCACGAGCGTCGCTTCGGGCGGCACGCCTATCGAATACGTCGTATATGTCAGCGTCTGGATGATGAGCGCGCCCAACACCGTGCCCGCAAGACTGAAACGTCCGCCGAGCAGCGACGTGCCGCCTAACGTCACCGCGAGAATCGCGTCGAGTTCAAGCAGCAGGCCGGCGTTGTTGCCGTCCGCGCTGCGCACGTTCGAACTCGCCAGAATGCCTGCCAACGCCGCCGTCAAACCCGAAAACGCATAGACGCCGAACACGATCATGCTCGCGCGCAAACCCACGAGCCGGGTCGCCACCGGATTCACGCCGATCGCACGAATGAAAAGCCCGAGTGCCGTACGATTGACGAGCAATGCGGTCATGACGAGCGCACTCGCCGCTACCCACACCGAACACGGCACACTCGCCAGATATCCGCCGCCCACGCGCAAATAGCCGGGCGCGCCGATTGGAATAATCTGGCCACCTGTCAGCAGTTGCGCGACGCCGCGTCCCGCGACCATCAGAATGAGTGTCGCGATGATTGGCTGCATGCCGATAAAGGCGACGAGGAGCCCGTTCCACGCGCCCGCAAGCAAACCGACTGCCAAGGCCGCGAGCAAAGCGAGCGGCACGTTCGCGGGATTGTCGGCAAGTATCGTGGCCGCCGTGGCGCCCGCGATGGCGACGATCGCGCCGACCGAAATGTCGATGCCACGCGTGGCAATCACGAGCGTCATGCCAAGCGAGACCAGCACGAGCGGCTCCGCGCGATTGAGAATGTCGATAGGCGCGCCGAACAGATGACCGTCCATCAGCGTGATGGAAAGGAAATGCGCATTGTGCGTGAGATCGAGTAGACACAACGCGACAAGCGTGACGAACGGCCACAGCAACGGATGCTGAACGAGCGTTTCAATCCGGCTCCATGGCTTCATTCCGATCCTCCGGCAATCAGGCGATACACGTCATCTTCGGAAGCGGTGTGGCCCGCGACTTCGGCAACTTTGCGGCGATCGCGCAAGACCGCGATGCGATGACTCACGCGCACCACTTCACTTACTTCGGACGATATGAACAGAATGCCCAATCCGTTCGCACACAGCGCCAGCACGCGGTCCATGATCTCGAACTTCGCGGCAACGTCGATCCCGCGCGTCGGTTCGTCGAGAATCAGCATTTTCGGTTCTGTCGCGAGCCAGCGAGCGAGCAAGACCTTTTGCTGATTGCCGCCGGAGAGCAGACCGACAGGCTGCTCCGCATCGCGCGCGCGAATCCCGAGTTGTTCGATATAACGGTCGGCAAGCTCGCGTTGTTTCGACTTGCCGATGCAACGCCACACACCGCGACGCGCCTGCACCGCGAGAATGATGTTCTCCCGTATAGAAAGATCGGCGACGATGCCTTCCTTCTTGCGATCTTCCGGGGAATAGCCAATACCCTGGCGCACGGCGTCGCGCGGTGAATGCAGTTTCACCGGCTTGCCATTCACGATGGTTGCGCCCGTATCCGAATGCTCCGCGCCGAATAGCAGACGCGCGGTCTCCGTTCGCCCCGAGCCGAGCAGCCCCGCGAGACCGAGTATCTGGCCACGCTGCATTTCAATGTCGACCGGATTCATCAGGCCACGCCTGCCGACGCCGCGCATTTCCACAAACGGTTCCGTAGCACTTGCTTGTGCCGGCAGATCGGTGGCGGCACGCTCGAGGCGCTCCGTCACGCGTTCATGCCCAACCATCTTCGACACCAGTTGCGACACAGCCAGATCTTTCGCGAGATACTCGCCTTCGCGCTCGCCGTTGCGCATCACCGTAATGCGGTCGGATATCGCATACATCTGCTCAAGAAAATGCGTGACGAACAGAATCGCAAGACCTGCGTCGCGCAAGTTGCGCAAGACGTCGAAGAGCCGCGTGACTTCGCCGTCGTCGAGGCTGGAAGTAGGTTCGTCGAGAATCAGCACCTGCGCGTCGACCGACAGCGCGCGCGCAATTGCCACCATCTGTTGCACCGCAATGGGGTACGTGTCGAGCGATTTGCTCACATCGACCCAAACATTCAGTTCCGCAAGTGAGCGCTCAGCTTTACGGTGGATGCTTTTCCAGTCGATCATGCCGTACCGTTTGGTTTGACGGCCCGCGAACACATTTTCGGCTACCGAGAGATTCGGGCACAGATTGACTTCCTGATACAGCGTGCGAATGCCGGCCGCTTCCGCTTCAAGCGGCGAAGCCAAATTCACGGCAGTACCGCCGAGTCGGATATCGCCCGCGTCGGGTTCGTGCACGCCGGTCAGTACATTGATGAGCGTAGACTTACCCGCGCCGTTCTGCCCCATCAACGCATGAATTTCTCCTCTATACAGACGGAAATCGACTTCATGCAGCGCGCGCACGCCGGGAAAGCTTTTGCACAACCCTATCGTTTCAAGCACGGGAGTGTCGGTCATGGATCTCGCCGTAAGAAGAGGACGGTGATCCATCGCGTGAGCGCGATGAACTCCATACGTAACTGCATGCAAACGCATGCAGTTACACGCCATGTCCGACGCGTCAGTACTTACGTTGCGGCAGTGTCTGCGCGGCCACGCTCATCGGGAAGATGGTCTCCTCCGTCACGATCCGCTTCGGCAACTGCTTGCCCGCCACCACGTCCTGCACGGCGGTCATCAATTGCGGTCCGAGTAGCGGACTGCATTCCACGTCCACGTTGATCTTGCCCGCAACCATCGCTTCGAATCCGCCTTTGGTCGCATCGAACGAAACGACCGTCACGTCCTTGCCCGGTTTGATGCCCGCCTCTTCCATCGCCTGGATTGCGCCGAGCGCCATGTCGTCGTTATGCGCGTAGACCACGTTGATCTGCTTACCGTAGGTCTTCACGAATGCTTCCATCACCTGCTTGCCGCCCGCGAGCGTGAAGTCGCCGCTTTGCGATGCGATCACCTTGAACTTCGGGTCGTTCTTGATGACTTCCAGCAGACCCGCGCGACGATCGTTCGCCGGCGCGGAACCTACCGTACCTTGCAATTCGACAATATTGACCGGCCCTTTATCGTTCCTGTAATGCTCTTCGAGCCACTTGCCGCCGCGTCTTCCTTCTTCTAGGAAGTCCGAGCCGATCATCGTCACGTAAAGCGACTTGTCTTTCACATCGATATTGCGATCCGTCAGAATGACGGGAATCTTCGCGGCTTTCGCTTCAGTCAGAATCGGTTCCCAACCGGTTTCGACCACGGGCGAAAACGCGATCACGTCCACCTTTTGCGCAATATATGAGCGAATTGCCTTGATCTGGTTCTCCTGCTTCTGTTGGGCGTCGGAGAACTTCAGGTTGATACCCGCCTCTTTCGCGGCCGACTTCACCGACACCGTATTCGCCGTACGCCAGGCGCTTTCAGCGCCGACCTGCGCGAAGCCGAGCGTGATCTTTTTGTCTTCGGCGTGTGCGTTGACACTCGCAACGAGTACCAGCGCCGAACCAAGCATTGCACCGAGCACCGTGCGTCGGATGTGTTTCATGGCTGTCTCCTGATGGATCGCGTCTGCCGCGGCTCGAAGTCCGAGGTCACGAGCTCGTTCGAGCCCTGCGCAAGAGTAGTCTCACGATCTCATGTTGGTCCAATCAGTAATTCGGCGATGTCGATATCAATGTTGGTATATCGTGCTCGGCGTCACGCGTCGATCGTGTCTGTCAACGTCCCGTAGACTTCCGCGGCCGCGCTCTCCAATGCGCGCAGCACCACGTTCGCCGCCGGCGACAACGCCTGATCCTGGCGCGTGATGATGCCGAACGTGTCCATCCGGCAAGACAATTCGATTGCAAGCCGCTTTAACGTGCCGAAGCTCTCGTACTGACGCGCTACTTCGTCGGGCACCACGGCGAGCATGTCGCTTTGCAGCAGCAAGCTCGAAATGGCGAGGAAGTTGTTGGTATTTACCACGTTCTGCGGCGGATTCAGCCCGAGCTCTGCAAACGCAAGATCTATCCGATGACGCAGCACGCTACCGGGCGCGTGCAGCACCCATTGTGCGTTCACAATATCGCGCAGCGTCAGACCGGCAGCCTGTTCGTACGGGTGGCCAGGCCGCGCGACGACGCACAGCGGTTCGTCGGCAATCGGCGTGAACTGCACAGCGTCTTTCAATTGACCATGCTGCGGCAGCACGCGCCCGATCATCACGTCGATCTGGCCTTGCATCAGAAGCGGCAGCATCACGTCGGAGGTCTCGACGTTCAGCCAAATCTGCAATTGCGGGTACTGCTCTTTCACGCGCCCAACGGCAAGCGGCACCATGCGCGCGGCCGCGGCAGCAATCACGCCGACCCGCACTTCGCCCATCAGGCCGACCCGCAACGCGGCAATCTCGTCCTGTGCCTTATTGAGGTTCGATAACACCATGCGCGCATGACGGATCATCACTTCGCCATACAGCGTCGCCTGCATGCCGTGCTGAGTGCGATCGAAAAGCCGCACGTCGAGCGCATCTTCGAGTTCTTTCAGCAATCGCGACGCGGCGGGCTGCGTCATGCCGAGCACGTCCGCCGCGCGACGCACGTTGCCCTCTTCCTCCATGGCTGCGAGCAATAACAGTTGACGCGTCTTCAGGCGCGCGCGCACGAACCAGTTCGAGTATCCCTGTGCCAATGCCGGCTCCCACGTTTTGGGTACAACCCAGTTTCAATGAATAGCGACCAGAACGCCATACCTGCTTTGGTATCGATGCTGGCGAAAAAGTGATTGGAAAGGAATCAGGGGCTTCCTTGGAATCCGACCGTCGAACTATGAGTCGCCTCGCCCCGAGATGAAACGCGAATCGCATCTTCCTCTGGTATTCAAGCACTACCTGAACGGCAGTTGGACGACGAGCGCGACCACGGGCATGTCACTGAATCCGTCCGATCTCGATGAACCCATAGGTGAATACGCTCGCTCCGACGCACGGATGGTGGACGCGGCGATCGATTCGGCGAGCGCCGCGCGCCGCGAGTGGGCGCGCGTCGGCTCGGCACGGCGCGCGGAATCGCTCGATGCAATAGGCACTGAAATACTCGCACGCCGCATCGAACTGGCACGCCTGCTGGCACGCGAACAAGGCAAGACGCTGCCGGAAGCCATGGAAGAAACGATCCGGGCGGGACAGGTATTTCGCTTCTTCGCAGTCGAAGCCGTGCACCGGACCAGCGACTGTCTTCGCGCTCATCGCGGCGCTGCAGCAATGGACGTTGACGTCAGCTCCGAACCGCTCGGCGTGGTGGCGGTCATCACGCCGTGGAGTTTTCCGCTCGCCATTCCCGCCGCGAAAATCGCCGCCGCGCTCAGCGCAGGCAATTGCGTCGTGTTCAAGCCCGCCGAACTGGTTGCGGGTTGCGCGTGGGCACTCGCCGATATCATCAGCCGTTCGGGTTTGCCCGCAGGCGTATTCAATCTTTTGCTCGGCAGCGGCCGGGTCGCTGGTGCGCGGCTCGTCGCGAACGCCGGCGTTCAAGGCGTGAGTTTCACCGGATCGACGCTGACCGCGCGAAGCGTGCTGCAGGCGGGCGCCGCGCGCCGGATCGGCGTGCAATTGGAAACGGGCGGCAACAGCGCACTGATCGTGCTGAACGACGCGAATCTGGACAAGGCGGTCGATGTCGCCGTTGCGAGTGCATATGGGATGAACGGTCAACGTTATGCCGCGGCGTCAAAACTGATTGTCGAGCACGGTGTGCGCGCCGCTTTCACCCACGCGCTGCATTCCCGGCTCGAACGGCTCACCGTCGATCACGCGTTAAAGCGTGGCGCGGACGTGGGTCCCCTATTTGACGAAGGGCGCGTGCAATGCAATCTGGACACCGTGGCAAGAGCCGAAGAACGCGGCGCGCAGCGGATTCACGGCGGCCGCGTGCTGGAGCGTGGGACGCGCGGTTATTTCTTTGAACCCGCGTTGCTGCTTGGAAAAGCAGGCGTGCCGGTGGCGCGCGACGAAGTGTTCGGGCCGATCGCCGTCGTGCTGGACGCCGACGACTACGCGCACGCATTGCACCTCGCGAACGAAACGCCTGACGGCACGTCATCGCCGTGTAGCGGACTGTGCACCGCGTCGCTCGACATTGCGCAGCATTTTCGCCGTCACAGTCACAGCCGTGCAGTCACGGTCAATTTGCCGACCACAGTCGCGGCCGATCCGCCATCCGTCGATTTCGCCCGCGACAACTTTTTTACTCAGCCCCGAATCGTCTATCTTGCAGCCTGAATTGGCGCGCTGTTTACCGTGCCGTCCGCGGTATGCGTGGAATGGCGCCGCAGTCCCACGTCGTGCCCCAACTACAACTCGATCTACCAGGAGACAACATGAAATCGCTCAAACTAGTCGCGGCCGCGCTCGCGCTCAGCTTCTGCGCAGCGGCGCCCTACGCTCATGCCGACGACAACGGCATGGTGGGCATTTCCATGCCCACCAAGTCGTCGTCGCGCTGGATTTCCGACGGCCAGAGCATGGTCGACGCATTCAAGGCCAAAGGGTATCAGCCCGATTTGCAGTACGCGGAAGACGAAGTGCCGAACCAGATTGCGCAGATTGAGAACATGATTACGAAGGGCGTAAAAATTCTGGTGATCGCGCCGATCGACGGCACCACCCTATCCAATACGCTCAGCAAGGCGCAAGCGCGCGGTATCAAGGTGATTGCTTATGACCGCCTGATTCGCGGCACCAGGGACGTGGACTACTACGCGACATTCGACAATTTCGGTGTAGGCGCGATGATGGCCGACTCCGTCGTCAAATCGCTCGATCTGAACAATCGCAAGACCCCCGCCAACATCGAGATCTTTGCCGGCTCGGCGGACGACAACAACGCACACGTCGTCTACGACGGCATGCTCTCCGTCATGAAGCCGTATATGGACAGCGGCAAGGCCGTGGTGCGCAGCAAGCAGGTTGCATTCGACAAGGTCGCCACATTCCGCTGGGACGGCGCGACGGCTCAGGCACGCATGGACAACCTGTTGAGCGCGTATTATGGCAATTCACATGTGGACGCAGTACTTTCGCCGTATGACGGCATCAGCATCGGCATCATTTCCGCGTTGAAGGGCGTGGGTTACGGCACCGCGCAACAGCCGATGCCCGTGATTACCGGCCAGGACGCGGAGATTCCGAGCATCAAGGCGATCATTCGCGGCGATCAGAAAACCACTGTTTTCAAGGACACGCGTGAACTGGCGAAGGCCGCCGTCGACATGGCGGACGCCGCGCTGAACAACAAACCGGTTCCCGTCAACGATACGAAAACCTATAACAACGGCGTGAAAGTCGTGCCGACATCTCTGCTGAAACCGGTTCTGGTGGACAGCGGCAACTGGAAGACCGTGCTCGTTTCGAATGGCTATTACAAGGAATCGCAACTCAAGTAAGTCCGCGTTTGCACCTTGCGAGAATCCACGGCAACAGGCACGAGTTCATGAATACGATTCTTGAAATGCGCGGTATCCAGAAGAGCTTTGGCGGCGTCAAGGCGCTGAACAATGTGAATCTGACTGTCCGCGAAGGCGAAATTCACGCGATATGCGGCGAGAACGGCGCCGGCAAATCGACGTTGATGAAAATCTTGAGCGGCGTATATCCGCACGGCAGTTATGCCGGAGAAGTGGTGTATCGCGGAGAAGAACGCAGGTTTTCGGGAATCCGCGACAGCGAACACGCGGGCATCATCATCATTCATCAGGAACTGGCGCTCGTGCCCATGCTGTCCATTACCGAGAACATTTTTCTCGGTAACGAACAGGCGACGAGCGGCGTGATCGACTGGGATGCGTCGTATGCGAAGACGCGGCAACTTCTGACGAAGGTCGGCCTCAGCGAGTCGCCGGATGTGCCCGTGGTCACGCTCGGTATCGGCAAACAGCAACTGGTTGAGATTGCGAAAGCGTTGTCGAAAGAAGTCAAACTTCTGATCCTTGACGAACCCACCGCCAGTCTGAATGAAAAAGACAGTGACACGCTACTCAAGCTGCTGATCGAATTGCGCGAGCGCGGCGTCACTGCCATTCTCATTTCTCACAAGCTGAATGAAATCTCGCGCGTGGCGGATGTCATTACCGTGGTTCGTGACGGCTCGACCGTCGACATGCTCGACTGCAAGGCCGAAGCCATCAGCGAGGATCGCATCATCAAGGCGATGGTGGGACGCGAGATGAACGACCGCTATCCGCCGCGCACGCCACATACGCCTGAAAAGCCGCGTATCGGCGAAACGATGTTCGAGGTGAACGACTGGAAAGTGCACCATCCCGGTCAGACGGAGCGGCTGGTCATCAAGGGTGTGAGTTTTCAGGCGAAGCGCGGCGAAGTGGTCGGCATTGCCGGACTGATGGGCTCAGGTCGCACGGAACTCGCGATGAGCGTGTTCGGCCGTTCTTACGGCAAGAACATTTCCGGCACGGTGAAGATCAAAGGCAAGGAAGTGGACGTATCCACGGTGCCGAAAGCCATCCGCCACGGCCTCGCCTACGTGACGGAAGATCGAAAAGGCGCGGGCCTGCTGCTCGACGACACCATCAAGCGCAACATCTCGCTCGCCAATCTCGACTCGGTATCGCGTTTCTCTGTGGTGGACGAATACGCGGAAAGCGTTATTGCGCTGGATTACCGCGCGAAGCTGCGGATTCGCTGTCACGACATAAGCCAGAAAGTGGGCAATCTGTCGGGCGGCAATCAGCAGAAGGTGGTGCTGAGCAAATGGCTGCACTCGGCACCCGAAGTACTCATTCTCGACGAACCCACGCGCGGTATCGATGTGGGTGCAAAGTACGAGATCTACACCATCATCAACCAGGCAGCGAGTGACGGGAGATGCGTCGTCATGATCTCTTCCGAAATGTCGGAACTGCTGGGCATGTGCGATCGCATCTATGTAATGAACGAAGGACGCATTGTCGACGAAATCTCCGGCGCGAACGCCAGCCAGGAAGACATCATGCGTGCCATCATGAGAAATGGAGCTCACTGAAATGCGCGAGTCTGTTCAGACGCCGGTCGCGTCCACGTCGTCCGACGTGCAAGCCTCTCACGCCGACATCCGCCGCTCGGTCAAGCGCGGCCTGCGCGAATACGGCCTGGTTGTGTCGCTCGTGATCATCATGGGCTTCTTTCAGTTGTCGACCAACGGCACCTTGATGCAACCGCTGAATCTGACGAATCTGATTCTTCAGAACAGCTATATCGTCATCATGGCGCTCGGCATGCTCATGGTGATCGTGGCCGGTCAGATCTATCTCTCTGTCGGATCGATTTCCGGATTCATCGGTGCGCTAGCCGCGTTGCTGATGGTGCAAGGGAACGTGAACCCGGTGCTCGGCACACTGGCTTGCGTGGTGGCAGGTGCGGTGATCGGCGCCGCGCAGGGGTATTTCGTCGCGTTCTGGCGCATGCCGTCATTTATCGTGACGCTCGCCGGCATGCTCGTCTTTCGTGGATTAACCATCACCCTGCTGCAAGGCCAGTCTATCGGACCTTTTCCCGATGTATTCGCGATTGTCAGTTCCGGCTTCATTCCAGATTTCTTCCACGGGCAGGAGATTCGCATTACGTCGCTGTTGCTCGGTCTTCTGGTCGGTCTCGCTTTTTTCTATATCGAGTTCCGTCAGCGAAACCAATCCGCGAAGCACGGCGTGGGCAATCGCTCTTTCAGCATGTTCATTGTCAGAAACGTGGTGCTCACGGCGTTCATTGTCGGATTCAGCTATATGCTTGCATCGTATCGCGGCATGCCGACCGTGCTCATCATCATGGCAGCACTCATTAGCGCCTATACGTTTCTGATGAATCGCACCACGATAGGACGGCGCATTTACGCGGTGGGCGGCAATGTAAAAGCCGCGAAGCTCTCGGGCGTCAACACCGAACGCGTCACGTTCTATGCATTCGTCAATATGGGTGTCCTCGCGGCGCTCGCAGGGCTTATTTTCGCGGCCCGGTTGAATAGCGCCACGCCGAAAGCCGGCGCTGGCTTCGAACTGGACGTGATCGCCGCATGTTTCATCGGTGGCGCGTCGGCATCAGGCGGTGTCGGTAAGGTGATGGGTGCCGTAATCGGCGCATTCATCATGGGTGTGATGAACAATGGCATGTCGATCATGGGAATCGGCATCGACTATCAGCAGGTCATCAAGGGACTCGTCCTACTCGCCGCCGTGTTTATCGACGTGTACAACAAGAACAAGATTGCTTAATTTTCGCTGCTACGGGTCTGATTGTTGCCCTGATGCGTTTGCCCAACTTCCGACACAGCTGGACCGCTCGACTGCGGTCTCTGCACGAGTACACGGACCTTCGCATTTTGAACCGGCCGAGGAACCCTTCGCAGGCCGCGTTATCAAAGGCGCATGCTTTGCGTGACAACGGTCGAAAAAGCCCGGCTGATCACGTTGGCCGTCTCTACCTGCGGGTGCGGGACCGGCAGCGATGGTGGCATGTCTAGCCGCGCAACTCGCCGCCTTGCGGTGACGGCGGAGCGTTAAATCGGCGATCTGCCGGCGAATCCGGCCAACCACGCCACGCGCCGACGGGCCCCGTGGAGCGACTGCGGCAATAGCAATAGCGCTCGACCGCGTCGCGGACGCGCACAGCGAGGACAGGGGCGTGGTGTCGTCCGGACTACGCATACTCCTCCGTTTGCATCGCAAGATAACGAATTGGCGTGCCAATATTACGATCCATCAATGGACAGAAAATCAGGGATAGACGCCGTAACGTAATTATGGCCGAAGCTTTGCCGACGCTAATTCGAACGCGCCGCCCTTCCTTAATCGAGGCCGGATCGGGTCATTATTTTTCGCCTCCCGGCACACCGCGTGCTCGGCACACCGCCGCCTCTTAATCCCTATCAGCGCGAACGGACGCGAGGTGTGGAAAATATCTGTGGCGGACAGCATCACCGATTCGTTGACGAGTAGCTCAAACAGTCATCGAAGGTGAGCAGGGAAACGGCCATAGATCTACGACCGTAACAGTGCAAAAACAACAGCGAAAACGACAACGTAACCAAAAGCGGCTGGAAACGGAGGCCGCCGGAGCTACCGGTCAGCGCCAGCGCGTATTGTGCGGCAGCCGCTCCTCCACGCCTATCCCGTCACTGCCCCTTCGTATCGCTGCTTGCATCCGCGCCGGGGGTGTTGGTGGTGTCGGTCATCGGCTTCTTCGTTTTCGTTTTCGACTTGGTGGTGTGATGCATTTTCATCGAGCCGGAACTGGAACTCATCGCCGCGCCCGACGAAGGTTGATTGCCGTCGGTCGGCGCCGCCGTCGCCGCGCCATGCGCGTTGCCCGAGCCGCCGCCGCCGCCGCCGCCGTTTCCGCCGTTGCCGTTACCGCCGCCCGACGACTGCGCGAATGCCGCGCCCGACACCACGATCAGCGCCGATGCCAGCAATGCCTTCGCCATGCTTCCCTTTGCGCTTCCCTTGAAGTGGTTCATCGAAATCTCCCTGGTGAATGTGGATAGAGAACGCGCGCCGCCTCGCCGGCAAGCCGGCAAGGAGCGGCGTGCGCTGTCGTGCAACAGCGCCGCAAGGGCCATGCCTCGCACGCATCCGCACCCCGCACCGGAAACAGAACCGTGGGAACGCCCGTTGCTGACTCCCCGTTACATCAACCTGTAGGGAGGCACATCATGATCAACCAGTTTCCAGCCAGCGGAGTTTCGCGCCGTACGTGCGCGGCTGGAACGCCGTCGACAAGATACGGCGGGCAAAAAGCGAAGGTACATTCCCGGACGTTCTGGTGCGCTGGTCGCATCCGCCGGACCACCGGCCTACCACCACCGCCCTTGACCGACGCGCTGACCCAGATAGTCAGTCAGCGCGATCGGCTGGAAAACGGGGGACCTGGACCTTGAAGACGGTTCCGTCCGTATTCGATTCCACAGTGATTGTTCCTGCATGAGCCTCGGCAATGCAGCGACAAATGAAAAGACCGAGCCCAAGGCCAGACGGTTTGCTCCCTTGCTCGCGCTCCAGACTCACACGGGTTAAGGGATTGAAAATGGTCGGAAGCGCCTGCTCCGGTATCGGGTCGCCGCCATTCCAAACGGCAACAGTCACCTTATCGGTGACGCTGCCATCTGCATGCAGAATCACGTCCGCCGAACCGTGCTGGACGGCATTGGTCAGCAGGTTGACGAATAGCTGCCCTATCCTTGCACCATCCCACACGCCGCTGAGTTCGCCTTTGAGTTGCAGCCGGATACTTGCGTCTGGATGCGAGGCGCGCACCTCTTCGAGCGCCCCTTCACAGATGCGTCCCATATCCTGCTGCGTCAGCTCCACGGGAAGCGCGGAGCCGAGGCGCGCGCGCGCAAAGATAAAGAGGTCATCAACCAGCCGTTTCGCCCTGATGGCGCTGGCTAGCGCAATGGTGATCGCCCGAAGACTCGTGGACGAGAGTTTCTTGTCGAGCTGAACCGCCTGTATCGAGTTCAGTATCGCGCCGACCGGAGAGCGCAGATCATGAGCAAGCACGCCGGCAAACAGATCCCGGATGCGTTCGGAGCGCTGCGAGTGCCGTCGCACCGACTCCGCAACCATCTGATCGACCGCTTCGTTGAAACGGATCATCTCGTGAAAGCTTGCGGCGTCGATGAGGCATTCCGCTTGCCATCGTCGCAGGACACTGGCTCTTAAAGCACGGAATTCGGCCACAACGTCATTGACATCAAAGCCGTGGGCCAGACGGTCGTCTGCGTGCTGGCGTCCAACGTAATTAACCGCTGAATTGGGGGACGGCCGGTCGCCATGCGACTTTTCAACCGCCTGCCGGGCGGTCTGAAGTTCGCGCATATCTGCCGCGATGCCCGTCAACAGGTTGCGCGCCGAATTGCGGAGCTGTTCGTCTGTAAGCTGGCTTTCTGCGGGACTGAGTGCCCGCGCGTAAGCGGTCCAGTCATCAATTAGTGCCTCAAGATGCGAGTCGATAAAGTCTGACAGGGTCATCGAATCCTCGTTGCGAAGGCAGACAGGGTGCGGCGCGAGCGTTCGTGCGCAGTCTGTCGTCAGAATGGCGCCTGGTACGGGCGTTGCGCGCTATAGTCCCGCTGTGAGACCGCTAAATATTCTAACCACACATGCCTCTATTTTCCCGTATCACACGCTGGACTGGACGCTCGGTGAGGCCACCGGTCCTTTTGCCGGTTCACATACTGGTCGTCGATGACTATCGCGACGGCGCGGAGGCGATTGCCACGTTCCTCTCGCTTTCGGGCTACGGCACGCAGTTCGTCGTCAGCGGTGCGGAAGTAGCTACTGCGGTTGCACTCGAAACGCCGCAGATTGCGCTCCTGGACATCAATATGCCGGGAATGGACGGTTTTGCCGTTGCCCGGCTGCTGCGTCAGACACCACAAACAAGGGACGCGGTCATCATCGCGTTCACCGCGCAGGACGAGGGGACGATCGTCAAACCCGCGATCTCGGCAGGCTTCGATGCTTACTGCCAGAAAGCTCAGTCCCTGCACAGGCTCCTGCTTCTTTTGAACGAAGTAAGCAACTAAACCGTCTCTGAAGCAGTGGCGTTTACACATCGATCGTGCGCAAGCCGTTCCGATGGCAGCGTCCATTGCGTTACGTCGTCCTGTGCGTCCAGACACAACGCAGCCCGAATGTCAATTTTCTATCAGTTTGCTGGCGATTTTGGTGCGCTGTGCAATTCCATCCGATAGCCGTTGACGCTATCGGCGGGACGTAAAGTTGCCTTCGCCGCGCTTCGGCCGCCACCTGCGTTTTGAGGAAGGGCGCTGGACTGTTCATTGTGCCGCTTCGCAAATGGTCCGCAGCTTCCTCCGCGATGACCGCAGAGCCCGATTCAGCATCACATATGCGGAGGGAAGGACGGGCGACACGCCGCTGACCTTCGGCACGCCCGCAGCTGCCTCGGGGCCGGCCTGAATAATGAGGTCGCCATTACGCACATCCGCGAACGTCGTTTCGCGGGCGTTTCCGCTCAGTCCGGACTTTGACGCGTCGAAAATGGACGCCAGCGCGAACGACGGCGTGCTGCAACTGTCGATACTGCGGCGCGACGAAGCCCGGCCGCGGCGCGGACTGAGCAGATGACAGGTGTCGGTAGGATTCGTTTGGTGAGCGTCTGGTCCACCTTTCAGTAAGGAGACTTCTGCGTAACCGTCCGGCCCTGCGCGGCGACAATCATTTTGGCCGGTATAGCGACAGAGGTTTTGGCCGTTGGGAAGAGGTCGGAGGCGGCGTAGCCTTGGATGCGCAATCGGCTATAAGAAAGCCAGAACGAAAGAGAATTTTGACTCGGCACGGAACAGCTCCCGCATGGGACAACCGTCGTAACCGATTCCGGTCGTGCGTCCAAACAGGTGTGCACAATGTAATGGCGATTAGTCCGAAAGCCGCGCGGCCTACGTCTGGAATTGAAGGATTAATTGCGATGCGAACGACAAGTGTGGGCTCATCCGACCATCATGCCGCGCCACCATGACTCACTGCAAGTTTGCGCAGCAGTGACACCAGCACCGCGGCGCTAACAGGCTTTGCAAGGTGGCCCGTGAAGCCTGCTGCAAGCGCGCGGTCGATGTCGCTGGAACGCGCCAGCGCCGTCACTGCAAAGGCGGGTTTGCTGAATCCCGATGTCCGCAATTTTGAAATAAACGAATAGCCATCTTCATCGGGCATGCAGATATCGGAAAAAAGGCAGTCGACGCTGTGGTTGCAAAGTATTTCATCGGCTTTGGCGGCGGAAGTCGCGGAATGAACGACGACGCCGGAAGAAAGAAGAATCTCCGACAGAGCTTCGAGGGAATCAGCATCATCTTCGACCAGTAGCACCCGAATTCCGTCTAGACGCGGTTGCGGCGCGTCGACGACGGCGGGCCCAGGGACGATCGAGCCATGAGCCAAGCCCAATTGTTCCGCACGGTGCGGCAATGTGATCACGAACGTAGCGCCCTTCCCGGGTCCGTCACTCAGCGCGAATATTTTGCCTCCGTGCAGCTCGACCAGTTTGCGGGAGATTGCAAGTCCAAGACCGAGGCCCCCGTGCTTGCGCGTCGTGGACCCATCGACCTGGGCGAACGAAGCAAAGATCGTTTCAAGAAACTCCCTTGGTATTCCCTCTCCGTTGTCCTTGACCATAATACGGGCACTAGCACCGTCGTCAGCCAGCGTCACCCGGATTCTCCCTCCTGAGGCCGTGTGCTTCAGCGCGTTAGTCAGGATATTTGAAAAAACCTGCCGTAAGCGTGCCGCGTCTCCAGCGACCGGAGCAACCGATGCAAACGAGCGTTCCAATGCCACCCGCTTGCGCAGAGCGAGCGGTTCGATAGCGAGTATTTCAGCCTCTAATGCTTCCGCCAAATCAATGGCGCCAGACTCCATGTGCAACTTACCGGCGGCGACCCTCGACGAGTCAAGCAGATCATCAACAAGGCGGATCTGGGCCATTGCGTTACGCCTGATAACCTCGGCGCCGCGACGGACAAACCCTTCGTCCTCCGGTTTTCGCTGGAGGAGTTCCACCCAACCCAGAATCGCCGTGAGGGGCGTGCGCAGCTCGTGAGACGCAGTTGCTATGAAGGTATCCTTCATCTGACTGTCCTGCTCGGCCTCAATACGCTGAAGGCGTTCGTTTTGCAGCAGGTGCGCGCGATCATGCTCTAGCCGCTTCTGCTTGGAAACGTCGATGGTTATACCGTCGAAACGCACAGGCGTTCCGCAATCGTCGCGACGCACGCCGCCTTTCGCCCGTATCCACCTCACTTCGCCGGCCTCTGAGAGGGACCGGTATTCAATGTCGTAGTTCTGCCCGCTCCCGACTGCGGCTTCGACTGCAGCACGCGTCCTTGCGCGATCGTCCGGATGTAGCCGGGAATAGAAAAGATCAAAGTCGATCACGAGGTCGGACGGTTTCATCCAGAAATGTTCGGCACATTTTGCGTTCCAGTAAATCAACCCCATAGGCAATGGAACGTAAAAAGTGCCAATCTCAGCTGCCTCGACCGCTGACTTCAATCGACTCAAGGTTTCAAGCAGAAAACGATGCGCCGTAGCCCCGGCTTTCCGACCGTACCAAGGCGAATTTAGTGTCCGGTTTAGCGCGGCCGCACCTTGGGGAATATCCACTGCCTCGATCAAGGGTTCCGCTTGGCACACCAGGATTCGGGAGCCGTTGCCATCCCGCCGAGGAAGAACCGTCAGATAAGGCGAATCGGCGGAAGCTTCCCGGCAGGCAAAAAGTCTCGGAATTCCGCTGGAAAGCACATGCTGAAGCATCTCCTGAAAGGCCAGCGATCCAGGCAGCCAGTCCGGGAATCCGAGCATTTGAGGAACGTCGAGGACATGCGTATTGGGCGGCAAGTCAACCCCGCAGGCCACAGTGGGCGCCGCAACCCGCAAATTTTCGTCAAAGACAATTACCGGCGCAGTTCGAGACAAGCCGGATACCTCTCCGCCTTCTGTTGGAATTTTACCCATGGGTTTCAGTGTATTAGTCTTTCGAAGACCGTTCCGGGCTGCATGCCATAGCTGACGTTTTTGGAAGATGTCCACCGATCGTCCTCCGTGTCAGGCTGCGAGCCGACATTGACTGGCGATCACGATTCGATGCCTAGCGCGAGGCGCCTCCATTCCGTAAGGCGCACGCCTCTTGAAAATGTTTTCGATTGGGCTCGTGGACCCCAAAGTAGATAAATATCGGGTACACGGCCGGCACGAATACTATTGCTACGGAAAATGAGACTTGCGGCTGCGCACCTGCTCAGAGACGGTTGGCCGAGCGTTCTCACTTTAAGCCACCCTGCTTCTGTAACGCAATGTCATTCATGACGCTCCGTTCGCCCCGCTGCAGCGCGCAGCGCTATCAAGGATCTGACGGATTTGCGCGAGGGAGTGCTCAGCGAGCGCCGTCATCGGCGCGAACACGGGCGTGCGCTGCCAGTTGGGTGTCACGGTCAAACAGGTAAGGTCGGTGGGAATCAGTGGAGGCCAACGCGTTAAGCAGATGCCACCGCCACGGTAATCTTCGCCTCTGAACTTTCCTATTAAGAAGAGTCACAGATACAAGTCCAAGATGAAGCAAACTTATTCTATCAGTTCAAAGAGCAGGCGCTGTAGAAGGATCTGCAAGGCGGCAGTCGAACAGCCGGAGCCGTGGCTGCCGGGCTGATCGCGATCGTACTGACATTAAGGAATTGGATGGGAGGAACCACCGCCGCGAACCGGTGTTCGAGTTCTGAACCTGCAAGAGTGGTCGCTGGAAGAAAATTTGACTACCTTGCAGCAGATCCACGGCTTGGTGGACGAAGCTTTGAAAGGCTGATGTTGGGAGCACGGCCTTTTTGCGCAACATCTAGTGCAATCGTGTGCGGATTTTTGCGCTGGCGGCACAGCGTCTTGCCGACGTGAGAACGCGCGGGAACTACGGCACCTCAGGCAGGCAAGGGCTTATTAACGGCCGGCGCGAGGCCAGCAGTTATTTCGGTAGTTTCCCACGCAAGATAACATTCGCCTCGTTGACATACCCCGATGGGCTGTTTCTGCAACCGGCGGATGGGTCGCACGTTCAGACCACCGTATCAAAGCCGATTATAACGCGACCCGAGTTCGTTTCCGACCATACGCTAAACAGCGATATGGACGAGGGTTTCTGGGCCTCTGAGCCAGACGCTTGATCCGACGCGGAGAAAAGTCTGGCCGGCGAGAACTCAACAATGAACCGGCGCCCCCGCTCACTATCGCCATCGGGGCGCGCCCGGCTGGTCTCTGCCGCAAGCGATGCCGAGCTCGGGAGTGACTCGACAGCGGCGATTCTCGACAATCGCCTCAGTCTGCGGCCCTTTGGCTGTAGGCGGTCGGCGACAATCCTGTGACGCGGCTGAATGCGGTACTGAAGGCGCTGACCGATCCGTAACCCGCAATCTCGGCTATTTCGATCATAGGCCGCTTGCCCGACACCAAGGCGGCTTTGGCCAGCGACATGCGCCAATCCGACAGATAGCCGATGGGCGGCATGCCGACAATCTCGGCAAAGCGGGCCGCGAACCCCGCACGCGACATGCCAGCTTCGCGCGCGAGATGGGCAACCGTCCAGGCGCGCGACGGCTCCATGTGTAGCACCCGCAGTGCCCTGCTAGTGCGCGGATCGGCCAGGCCCGCCAGAAGTCCAGGCCGCATCCCTTCGACTTGGGTAGCTCGGTGGCGCAACGACTCCACAAGGATCACCTCCAGGAGGCGATCCAGCGCCAACGAACGACCCGGCCGGTCCGCCGTTGCTTCATCGTCCAACAGATTCAGTAGTCGGCCCAATCGCTGTGCGGCCACGTCGACCGCGCGCACATGCACGATCGGCGAAAGCAGGCTCCTAATATGATTGGCGTTCGGCTCGGCGAACAGGAAATGGCCCGCCAGGAATCGGGCGGCGGGCGCTGCGGGATCGCACCTCTGAAGCGCCGTCGGATCGGCAAACAGCGTCTTCATGCCGATCGGCTCGATCTCCGGGCCCGATTGCATGATCCACTGCGGCGGGCAAGCCATCATCATGAAATCGCCGGGCCCTAACGGCAGCCGAACCTCGCCTCGTTCGAGCGTACATGTCCCCTCAATCATCTGCCCGAACACCACCGCATCCACGGCGGGAAACTGAATGGCCCAAGGCTCGTGCACCACAATCATGCGCCAGCTCAACTCGCGTGGCCGCAACAGGCCGATAACTTGCGACAAAGGATCCAACTGGACGCTCGATAATCAGAATTGGATTTCGGATCATATCGCGTCTCGACCATCGTCGTTACCATAGCCGCTGTTCATTGGGAGATCGCAATGCGGGTATTTGTCACCGGAGCGAGCGGCTTCATCGGGCAGGCCGTTGTAAAAGAGTTGATTGGCGCTGGCCACCAGGTCACCGGCCTCGCGCGTTCGGATAACGCCGCCCGGAAGCTGGCCAAACTTGGCGCGAAAGCTCATGCAGGCTCCCTGCATGAGCCAGACGCTCTGCGTGCCGGCGCGGTGTCGGCCGACGGCGTCATTCACCTAGCCTTCATCCACGGTCCTGCCGACATTCCGCTCGGGCGACGACTTGGCCTCATCCTCGGCGGCTCGCCGCTCAGCATTATCGGGCGATTCGGCGCGGAGATCACCGCCGCCGACCGTCGCGCGATCGATGCCCTGGCCGGCTCGTTGGAAGGATCGGGCCGGCCCCTCGTGACGGTGTTCGGCACCATGGGCATGGCTCCAGGGCAGACGGCGACGGAAGACGAGGAGCCTGACCCGCGCTCACCCGGTTGGATGCGCTCACAGACCGAAGGGGCCGTGAAGGCTTGGGCCAAGCGTGGCGTGCGAGCGACCATGGTCCGCCTCGCACCCTCCGTGCACGGCGATGACGATCGTGGTCTCGTCCCAAGATTCATCGCCGCTGCTCGCAGGCACAAGAGCTCGGGCTATGTCGGCGACGGGGAGAACCGGTGGAGTGCCGTCCATTGCCTCGATGCGGCCGTGCTGCTCCGACTGGCGCTAGAAGAAGGTCGCGCCGGCGCGCGATATCACGGGGTGGCCGAAGAGGGCATTCCTTTCCGTCAAATCTCCGAGGTCATCGGTCGGCGGTTGAACCTGCCCGCCGTAAGGATCACGCCTGGAGAGGCGGCCCGGCGTTTGAGCTGGCTTGCCCCCTTCGCCGCATACGATAACCCGGCCTCCAGCCAGCGAACCCGGGAACAGCTAGGATGGCGTCCGACCCATAGTGACCTGCTTACCGATTTGGACCGCGAGGCCTACTTCCCCGCGTAATTGCTGCCAAATATCAAGAGGCGTACACGATTGACACCTGATCGAATCACACTGAAGCATTGCCGCTTAAGGTCAACGCAAGGTGCGCGATCATGCACGCGCGTTAGACCTACAAACCCGTTACTCCGGTCGATCTCAGCGCATTGGCGACCACGATTCAGACAGGCATATCGTTGAGGTTGCCTTCACGATCTGCTGGGGACCGCCCGTAGGCGGCCAAAGACCCTCGGCGTAGTGATGTGCTCGCAGCGCCATACGCTCCTCCAGACTCGAAAATCCCCAGACGTGGGTGATGCGCGGGGGACCGTCAAGTGCGTACATGTTTGCGATCAAGTGTGAGGTGTAGGATTTTGCCGGCCCCATTGCCTGTTTCCAGGCTGCAATGGTTGGCGCGATTCCACCCGGTTTCAACACGTAGCGGCGAAACTCAAAGAATTTGTGCGATGCCACTGGTTCGACTTCAGGCAGAAAAGGGAACAACGTATAGCTTTCAAAATCCAGCTGAATCTGCGCGTTTTCGATGTGAAACGGCTTGATGTTCATATAGGCGCGTTCACGTTCATGCTGCAGTTCCTGCATAGTCTCGAACTTCCGTAAAACCTTGATCTGCGCAAGTTCGCCAATTTCCGTTCGCCATGATCCGAGGAGGACGCCGGTGGAATCGGAATCCGACACCCAGCGGCGTGCGCCGTCGGAGGTAGCATCCTGCTCGAGCAGAGAGCACGAAAGGGTTGTCAGTTCGTAGAACATATCAATGGTCCATCCTCGGTTCTGGTAGGGGAGCCGGTCGCTTCCATGACTTTAAGGTTCGGCTTCGACGCCGGTTACACTTAGATGACAGTCCGGCCTTCGTTAGCCGCCTACATCCTATGGATTATCACGCGGCTCAGCCCTATGCCAACTGCCGCGCGTCATGCGCCGGTCTGATGGAGAGCGGCATTTGTTTGTATGTTGCTCATCATTATCGGCAAAGCCGCGGCGATGAGCTTGTGGAGTGTCACCGTAGGCCGGCCGATCAGTCGGGCCAACGCTCTGCTATCGTCGAACAATGCGCCACGAGCGGCGGCAGCATCGGCGTCGGCCAGAATTGCGGCAAGGTCGGCGGGCAGGCCGATGTCTTTCAGCACGGCTGCGTACGCATCTTGTGCAAGATCGTTATACACGATGGTTTTGCCCGATTGCCGTGAGACCTCGGCAGCGAGTTCTTTGAGCGTGAACGCATGGTCTGCGGCCAGCTCGTATGTTTTGCCCGCGTGGCCTTCAGTTGAGAGCACCACGGCCGCTGCTGCCGCATAGTCGCTCCTCGCCGCAGACGAAAAGCGGCCGTCCTTCGCAGCGCCGATAAAAGCGCCGTGCTCAATTGCCGCAGGGAGCGCCGTTAGATGGTTTTCGGCGTACCAGCCATTACGGAGGATGACGGCAGGAACGCCGGCGGCCTTGATGACCTCCTCCGTCTGCCGATGCTCGATCGCTAGCCCGGCAGGCGAGGTGTCGGCGCGCAACATGCTGGTATAAGCGAGCAGCGAAACGCCAGCGCGTTGCGCCGCTTCGACCGCCGCGCGATGCAACGGCAGCCGTCCTGCCACTTCGGTAGATGAGATGAGAAGCACTTTGTCGACGCCGGCAAATGCGGTCGCGAGCGTTTCAGGCCGCGAGTAATTGGCCTCTCGCACCACCACGCCACGCTCTGCAAGGTCATGCGCTCTGACAGGGCTGCGCACCGCCGCGACGATTTGATCGGGGGGAACAGTTTCCAGCAACGCGTCGATTACCAAACGGCCAAGCTGTCCCGTTGCACCCGTTATCGCATACATGTTGTGTCCTCCTTTTGCGTCGATTGAAGAGATTCAAGTCTACGGATGAACGTTTCTCTTGGAAACCATATACCCATCGGGTACCATTATTTTCAGGTTACTAGCCGGAATGTAGGTAACCAACTGGAAACGTCCATGGAGATACGACGTGAGCCTGAAGACGCGTAAGAAAGTGGCCCCGCCGCCTGGCGGCTGCCCCATGTCGAAATGCATGGCCTTGCTCAGCGGCCTCTGGACGCCTGAACTCGTCTGGTGTCTGAGTAATGGTCCGCGCCGGTTTTCGGAATTACGGCGCGACAACCCGACGATCACTGCGAAGGTATTAACCGGCTGACTGCGTGATCTGGAAGCGCGAGGCGTGCTCGAGCGCGATGTGCTGGCTACTTCGCCGCCTTCCGTGGAGTACGAGTTGACGTCCCTGGGGCGAGAATTGCTACCTGCGATTTCCTCCATCGTGGAAGTCGGCTCCCGCCTGCTGCTTCGCGAGACGTCTGGTAAGACGTCGGAGGGTGTTCAAGCTGAGCAGGCCAACATGCGGGCCGCACGGAAGCGCGCGTCTCAGCAGAGCAGCGATCTTGACCTCCAGATGGAATAGTCGAGCGTTTCCGCGAAGCCTCGCTTTTTGCGTGACGCGAGCGCATGATCGCCGCGCATTACGACGACGAGGGAATCGTGCCGGTAGTGCGTGATCTGCAGGTCTTGCTTGTCGGCGTCGGCGGAACAGATGCCCAGATCGGCGAGGCTGTCGTCCACGCCCTCCGCCACGCCGCCCCTTGGCCGCTCTTTGAGGTCGAGCTTCACGCGCTCGTTCCACAGCTGCAAGCCGTGCAGATCTCCGGGCAGAAACTCCACGATCGCGGACAGATTCGCCATCATCCGCAGATAGCCGTGTACACCGCTCGCGTGGTCCGCGAGTTCAATGCCGACGTTCGCTATGTCGCGCATCACGCGCCGCGCATGATGCAGAAGCGTTTCGCCTGCGGGGGTGAGCGTCATGCCACGCGCGTTGCGCTGAAAGAGCGTATCGTTCACCACCTGTTCGCGCTCGAGCAGACGTTTGCTCGCGCCGAACATCGCGATCGCTTCGCGCTCGGCGGCACGCGTGGGCGTGTATTTCGCGTAGATGTACTGGATAACTTTTTCGCGTCGCTGGTGCTCGAATTCGACGTCGATATCCGGGGGCTCGCCGCGCTCGCTGCTAATGAACCGCTCGAAAAGCATGCTGCTTCGTGCGGGATCGACCTCGGTCACGCCAAGTCAGTAGCAGACCACTGAGTTGGCTGCCGAACCTCGCCCCTGGCACAGCATTCCGGTATTGCGGGCGAATCGGTCGATGTCATAGACGGTCAGGAAATAGGGCTCATATTTCAGGTCCGCGATCAGCTTGAGTTCATGCTCGACCTGTTCCCGCACGCTGTGCCGAATGCCGGCAGGAGAGCGCCCGCTGCGCGCCGATGTATGTCTCCTGCCGCAGATACGCAGTGGGCGTCGTGCCGTGCGGCACCAAGCGTGTCGAGCACCGGTCCTAGCCGATGCGGATAAACCTCGATGCCGACGATCATGGGAAAGTGCTGCGTGACCGGGTCATAATCCAGTTTCATGGAGACCACGCGCCCGAAGTTGATTCCCGAGAACACCGCCGGAGCGCCCATAGTGAGGCCGCGCAGCGACTGGGCGAAGCGCAGTCCGATGTATGGGGCTCGACCGTCTGGCGGTGCCGTCGCAGTCGCTTCGTCTTTCGCCAGAATGAACCGGCTAGCGCCCGTGCCAGCGGCCGCATTACCGACGGGCGTGGCGAGCGCGATTCCGCCCTCGACGATTCCCGAAGCGCTCACTGGTCAACCGAAAGATCGGCGAGCAGCGCGCTGCCGTCTATTCGTTATCCAAAAACGTCTATGAGCTAATGCTACCGCACGAATTTTCATGTGCACGTTGATCGACATGTGCATCTTACGCCACGGGGTTTTCGTCGCCGTTTTACCGTATTTCTGGTCGTGCCGCTCACTGGTCCGGCTTCCCGCGCTACGTTGCGAAGATTGGCAGGATGCACGTCCGCGCAAGAATTCACCAACAACGTCCTCTTCTAGAGGCGGGCGTCACGCTAATGTGTCTCAGCCGGCATAGCGTGTTCGTCTTGTCAACATGGAAGCCTCCTTGTTTGTGGAAGGGAAGATCGATTGCCGACTATGTAGGCTGTACGATCGAGTATCTCTTGTTGGTCTCACCGCGCCGTTCACGAACCAAAGGCCATGAACGGCTCGGCGCGAGTGACGCGAGTAAACAGCAATTCTCAGATATGCGCGAGCGGCGCGGACAAAGTTGCGTCTCAAGCCAGTCTCCCGGTTCAGTCAAGCCTTAAGCCTATTGCAACGTTCTCATTCGTCCGGTTAAGGCTGAAGACTTCCTGAGCCCCTGTGCGATGATCTCTGACAGGCGATACGAACCTAAGACGAAGGACAACTACAAACAACTCTCACTCTCGATAACAGTCGAATCCAGGGTTATCGGCGGCGTGGCGCGAAACGGACGCTATCCTTCTGGATCTGATAACGGAAGGCTCCCCATGGCATCAAAGCAAGAATTGAAGCGCTACCGGTCGAATCTCGCGGACGAGTTGCATGGCGCAGCAATCTACGAAACACTCGCGCGCGTTGAAACGGATCCCGCAAGAAAGCAAACATTTGGCGAATTAGCGGCGTCAGAGCAGGAACATGCGAAGGTTTGGTCCGACAAACTTCGGGCCAATCATCAGCGTTTCAACTCAAGACCAGCTTTGAAAACCATGCTGATGATAGGTCTTGTTCATACGTTCGGTCCGCGATTTGTCCTCCCGTCGCTTGCTGCAGCCGAATTTGCGGATCGAAACAAATACGCTCGCAGTCCGGAGACTGCACAGATGTCAGAGGACGAACGTCACCATGCGAGTGTGGTCCAGCGCCTGGTGAACGATGGCAAGTCGGAAGCGACAAAAGGAGCCGAAATCGCAGACGCCGAGTCGTGGCATAACGGCGTTTCGTCCGGCAACGACCTGCGAGCGGCGGTGCTCGGCGCTAACGACGGTCTGGTCTCGAATTTTTGCCTGATCATGGGGGTTGCTGGTGCCGGGACTCCGAACAAGGCAATCCTGCTGACAGCGCTTGCGGGAATCGTTGCGGGTTCCTGCTCGATGGCGCTTGGCGAGTGGTTGTCAGTAACGAACGCCCGGGAACTCGCGAGGACACAGATCGCGAAGGAGGCAGACGAGCTGGAACATACACCCGAGGCGGAAGAGCACGAACTTCGTCTGATATATCGGGCGAAAGGCCTGGACAATGAGGAAGCCCGTCGAGTCGCCGCCCAGATCATGAAAGACAAGGACAAGGCTCTTGACGCGCTTACGCGCGAAGAACTTGGGCTCGATCCGGCAGAGCTCGGGGGGAATCCGTGGTCGGCCGCAGCGGTTTCATTCTGCCTGTTTTCGGCCGGCGCAATATTTCCCGCGATGCCGTTCCTATGGCCGTCGGGCCAGTCGGCAATTGCTCAGTGCATTGCTTTCAGCGTGTTCGCGCTTGCGGCTATCGGAATCTTCACCTCGCTATTTAACGGTAGAAGCGCACTGTTTTCTGCGGGTCGTCAGGTCGTCATCGGCCTAGTCGCAGCTGCGTTCACTTTTGGAATCGGGCACCTCTTGGGCGTCTCCGTTTCATGACGAAGAGGATTAGGTCAGGTCTTCGTTATCTGTTCTTTTTTTGGCTAGCTGCCAAAGTGCAGCGGTTGCCCTCGCTTTGCGGGATGGCGGCTCGCTGCTTGTCACCGGATGTTCGCCGACAGGCTGCGGAGGGCCGATCTCCGCCGGATCGGGGAAGTGTCGCCGGTTATGGGCTCGCCCCAAAGCGGTCGTCGATCATGGGCCTATGAGAGCACGGTCATAGGAAATGGACGGCGACCTTGAGCCGCCGTTCTTGGCCGGACAGGGACCAATGGTTGGCCGCTGTCCGGAAAGACTCTCCGTTCAAACCTCAGTTTGCTCCGCCATCTCAAGCGCATCGTCGACCTCGATGACGAGGTGACCGCACTGTGCTCTCAAGTTTGGTATGTCCGAGTAGCAGGTGCAAGGCGCGAAGGTTCTTTGCGCGGCGATATATCAGCGATGCCTTCGTCCGGCGCATCGTGTAGGCGTTTAGGTCGCCGTCGACGCACGGCACCATCTCATTGTTACCCACGAAGTCACGAATGTCGGCAACGATCGGACGCAGTTGGGCCCCATGGCTAAAGCGGCGCGTGACGCGATGGGCAAGGAAAATTAAGGCACTGGCAGACCGTGGATATTCCAGCGCACCAGAAATCAAGGCATGCGACGACGCAGGCATTGCGGCACTGGTCCCCAAATCACAAACCTCCGGTGCAAAGGCCGACGGCCGGTTCGATCGGGCCGACTTCATTTACATCGCCAAAGACGATCAGTACCTGTATCCGGCAGCGCAACGCGCGGTCTTCCGGTACACGTCGTTTTAGAGCACCAATCTACTGAAACTGCGGATCTACTGGAGCAGTGCGTGCCCACGTTACCCGCTCAGAAAGCAGTGCACGCCGGCGCCGTATCGACGCATTCGTCGATGGGTACACGAAGCGGTACTCGACAGGATGCAACGCAGACTGGATCGTCAGCTTGATGCCATGACGATACGACGTCGAACGGTTGAACACGTGTTCGGCACCCTGAAGCACCTGGATGGGCTCTACCCACTTCCAGATGCGCAGGCTTGGGAACGTCTCGACTGAAATGAGCTTGCATGTGCTGGCGTACAACTTCAAACGCGTTATGAAGATCCTTGGATTTGCAAAGACACTGCAAGCAATGAAGCAGGCGGGCGTGTAATCTCACGCCTGCCTCCGCTCGCTCGCGCGGCGCAATCAGTTCAGTCGTAGACAACGGGGAGCTGCGAACGCGTGGTATCACAAATCGCTCGACAGAGTTCCGGCTCGCGCGTTTTTACACGGCCTCGGCCGATCGCTGTCTCATCCATGCAGCATGGAATCGCGCGAATCTGAAACTGCTGCGATCGACAGCACGCGACCCACAGGGGACGCTCAGAAAGAAACGGCGCCAGTGACCTCTCTGCAAAACGAAGCGACCTTTCAGAAGGGCCTCGCCTTCACAAAGTAAATACTAGGACGCGCGCAGATGGTGAAGATTGCCAGCACAATCGTCACTGTGAGCATTCTCCTTTCTGTCGACTTTGCGCGATCTGAGCGAAGCAGCAGCAACTCGGTTTCCGTCTGACGCATCTGCGCGATCAGCAAGCGAATCCGGTCCATGCGTTCCTGTCCGACATTGCTGAGAACCATACGCCGAGCGGCTCCGGTTTCCTCCTGATCCTGAACCACGATCGTATTCCCCAGTTCGTCCCGCTTGTCTTTCAACGCTCGATCCAGCGTATCCACCCGCGCAAGATGCACTGGGCTGTCACGGACCAATTGGCGCAATTGAAGCGATAACGAACCCAACTGCTCAACTGCTCTGGCATACGGCGCGAGATATCGCTTGTCGCTCGTGAAAAGGTAGCCTCTTTGGCCGGTCTCGGCATCGGTCATTCGCTGAAGGATCGACCCCAGCGTCGACATCACTCGACAGGTATGCTCCATCCAATCGCGCTGAGCGAGCAGCATGCGGTGATAGCCGAAGGAGGTCGCCGAGGCGAAGAAGACCCACGCCATGAGCAGCACGACGCGCCAATCGAGCGAGAGTGAGCGTTGGCATCATCCGGTGCGGCTGTTCACGATTCAAATCTCAGAAGCGCATGACAAGCGCGACGCCCGCCACCATCAGCACAGTGCCGAGCACGCGCATCCAGCCCAGCGGATGCTCGGCCACACCGATTAAACCGAAATGGTCGATTGCAACCGATGCGACTAGGTTGGCGCAAACGGTCAATCCATTGAGCGTACCGACACCTACTTTCTGCACGAGCGTCAGACCGGCAAACACCGCGACGGCCCCGACGATTCCGCCAAGCGGAGCCCACCGTTTCATGCTGCGCAGGTCATCGAGTGTCGGCAACGGTGTGGGCTGAATCCAGAACATGGCGATGGCAAGGAACGTGACGAGCAGAAACGACACGCTGGACGCAAGCCACGGATTGACGAGCGTGCCTTTGAGTTCGCCGTTAATCGGAGCGCCCGCTGCCTGAAGAATGCCGCCCAGGATGATGAAGGGATAAATCCACGCGCTGCTCATTGTTCCTGTCTCCGTATGTGAACCTTCAATGTCCGGTCAGGAGTCGGCTGCCGAGCGACAGGACGAGCGCGGGAAGCATGACGACGACGCCGACCTTCAGGAACTGCATGAAGCTCACATCCTCGCCTTCCCGTCGAGTCGACGAGAGCCAGAGGATCGTCGCGAGCGAGCCGGTGATCGAAAGATTCGGGCCGAGGTCCACGCCGATCAGCAGTGCGTCGACGACGCGCTCAGGACTGTGCGACTGCAAAGCGGTTGCGCTTGCGATCAGTCCGGCAGGCAGGTTGTTGATCGCATTGCTTCCGAACGCGATGGCGAGACCGGATACGGCTGCTGTCATCGGCTGATTCTGTTGGCTTGCTTGCCACAGAAACGCCGAGAGCTCTCGGATGACGCCGGTATGATCGAGCACTTCGACCAGCACGAAAAGGCCCGCGACGAGCGGCAACACGCCCCAGGATATTTCGCTGACCAACTCCACGGGTGACTGGCGCTCCTTGATCAGTACGACCAGCGCCGTGAGAATGCCGAGAATCGCAGTGGGCAGACCGAGTTGCAGATCGAACGCCGAGACGACCAGCAGTGCGATCGCCGTCACGCCCATGCTTGCCAGCGTCAGTTTGCCGTTTGTGCTGAGTGGTTCGACCAGCAGGTCGCGCGCGCAGGTATCGCCGAGATTGGTACGCTGGGTCCAGCGCAACATCACGAAAGTGGCGACGATCGACAGCACCGAAGGCAACGCGAAGCGCGCGACCCAACGACCGAGCGCCGGCGTGTGGTTGGCATAGAGCACGAGGTTCGCAGGGTTCGATATCGGCAGGACGAAGCTCGCCGCGTTCGCAATGAACGCGCAGACGTAGAGCAAGGGAAGCGGCTTCGTTTGCGCTTTTTTGGCGGCAGCAAACACTGCGGGCGTGAGGACCACCGCAGCTGCATCGTTCGACAGAAAGGTCGTCACGACGACGCCCACGATATAGATCAGCAGAAAGAGCCTGCGAGGCGATCCCTTCGCAAAATTGACGGCATGCACCGCCACCCAGTCGAACAGGCCTTCACGACGTCCCAGTTCCGAAAGCAGCATCATGCCGATAAGGAACAGATAAACGTCCGTGCCCTTGCCGACCGCCTGCCACGCAAGATGGGCTGGAAGGAGCCCGAGCGCGACGAGCATCAGCGCGCCGGTCACGGCCCAGATCGCTTCGGGCCAGCGAAACGGCCGCAAGATGACGCCGGCAGTCGCGGCGAGCGCAATGCCCCATGAGAGAAAAATTGGATTCATGTCGCCAGAGGGGAATCGTTGTTAATGCCGTGGTTGATGCCGCAAGCTTTTTTTAGCGTGGTGCCGAAGAGCAGCCACAGCGCCAGTGATCCGGTCGTTACAGCGCCCAGCACGAGAAAAGCAGTCGCGTAACCAAAGTGCTGGGCGAGCACGCCGCCGAGCGCAGGACTCAATGCGGCGCCGATTCCCTGCACGGTCATGACCACGCCCTGCCCAACATTCACCCGTCCCGTGCCTTGCAACAGACGCACCACCAGCGCAGGCACCGCGACGCTCTGCAAGCCCGCGCCGATGCCGTCGAGCGCCTGCACCGGCCACACGCCCCACGCGGTGATGAACATCGCGGCGGTCATGCCACGCAGCGGTAGCGCGAGGAAGGTGATCAGAATCACACCCCAGTAACCGATGCGCTGAATCAGGCGGTTCGCAAAGCAGGCCACGACGACCATCACGAGTTGCGCGACCACGATGGTCTGCGCGGTAAAGGCGCTCGGATCGCCCTGATGCGCGGCGACGGCCGCAAGGCCATAGAGCGGCAGCATCGCCGCATTGCCCAGATGGAACATCGCGAGCGATGCGGCGAGCAGCAGCAAGGGCCGGCAGGTCAGCAATATGCGAAAGCCGCTCGCATGCTCATGCTCGGGGTTCGACGCGCCCGGCGCCGATTCTTCGAGACCGCGTGCGCTGTCGTGATCGATCGCGTCTCGCCGGATCAGCAGCGTCGAGATGACCGTGAGGATGCCGAACACGCCGGCTAGCACGAACACCGCGCCGAATCCGTAGCGCCATCCGAGCCAGCCCGACAGCGCCGCGCCGACCACATTGCCCGCGTGATTGGCCACCTGATTGCGGCCGAACTGCCGGTCGAACCCCTTCGCACGCACGATTCCAAGCGTCACGCCGGCCACGGCGGGACCCAGCGCGGCCCCCGTCACGGCGGTGAGGATCTGCGACGCTGCCACCATCCAGTAACTATGCGATACCCACAGCACGAGCGATGCAAGCGTCGTCACCCCCCCCGCGATGACAATAATGCCGCGCTTGTGATGCGTGGCATCGACAAGAGCGCCTGCCGGAGATGTCGCGAGCATGCCGGCGATACCGCCCAAGGTCATCACCGTGCCGATCGCCTCGGGATGCCAGCCATGTGCCTGAAGAAAGACGCCAAGGAACGGCCCGATGCCCGCCTGCACATCGGCCATGAAGAAGTTTAGTCCTTCGAGTGCGTACTGAGGGTTCATGGTTCACCCCTCTCACCAATGGCGTCCGTTCTTGTTAGGCCCGAGCTGCGAGCCGACGATGCCGTGCTCCGGCCACGCTTCGACCGCATGCGCATCGGTGCCGAGCGCCGCGCGATGCTTGAGGTGCCTGTCCGCGTGGCCCGCTGCCGAGAGTGCGGTGGAATCTTCGCCGCTTCGCCCGTCAGCGGTGCGGGCAGTCACCGTCAACGGCAGCCGAGAATTCGCGGTGGTAACAGGCAAAGGCGCTTGCCATATTCCGGCTTCGTCCGCGCTCCGGGCAAACGTGATCGGAATGCCGTCGAGACTGCCGGTAACCGATACAACCTCGTCATCGGACACCAGCACGCGCACACATTTCTCGTCCGACGGCCTCGGCACCGATCGACTGCGATGCAGCCGCCAGTCGGCCGGACGCGTGATCATGACGAACGGCCACGCGGCGTCGAACGGATGAAATTTCCAGCTCACGGCCCCGCCGTCCACCGCTACCACGGAGAAGCCGGGCCGACCGTTGTCTTCTTCGATCTGTCCGGTCGAACGGGTCGCTGCGTAGACCACCCAGCCGTCGTTGAGCAACTCGTTGTAGTGCGTGTGGCCGGTGTCGACCATAGCGACGTGGGCGCGGGCAAATGCGTACGCCAGCGCGTGCCCATCGGCAATGTCGCCCGGATAGGTGTGCATGAACACGACGGGCGGCTCACGATCCCGCAAGGACGACGTGAGTTCCGATTCGAGCCACTGATGGTCCGCGTCCGACAGCCTGAAGTCCGGACCGCCGCGCCCCGCCGATACGACATCCAGAAAGAAGCATCGGTGGCCGTTGATGAGGCGCGACATCGGCAACTGAGCTTTCGCAAAGGCGTAGAACGCGTCGAGGTTGTGCGACTCGTAGTCGTGGTCACCGGGAATCGTATGGAGCGGCAGCTTCAACGCCGACACTGCATCGACGATCCGACGAAACTGCTCGGGCGTTCCGTTGTTCGCGTTGTCGCCCGGCAGGAAAGCGAAATCGACACGATCCGACAGATGGCGATTGACCAGCCCGATCATCGACTTCAGATGGTCAAGGCTTTCATAGCCGTCGTCGTTCGACGCATGCAGGTCGCCGAAGTGTACCCATCTCAACATGACACTTGCTCCATAGTGAGATGCAGGCTCGTCAGGCCGCCTGCGATGCATCGACGAGTTCGGCTATTTCGTCGACCTCAATTGTGCGACCGTGGCGGTTCCTGACGCCGTGACCCCAGGCGTGAACGTGTGCGCCGGGCGCCAGGTAGTCGGCCAGTTCGGCGGCAGCGTGAGGCGGCATGCGCAACGATGTGCCATCGTCCAGCAGCGCCCCGCGCAGTTCGCCTTTCGGGCCGAACAGCGAAAGCACCACTTCCCCGGATGCATCCATTGGCTTGCGTTCGACATCCGGCTTGTGGTGCTTTTCGCCGTTGAGATGCGGACCTTCGTCGAGCACCACGACACCGCTCCGGGTTGTCAGCGACACGGCGGCAATCATGTCGGCATCGCGAGGCTTGACGCCGCGCACGCGAACGATATCGCCGGGTGCGACGTGACGCGCGAGTTGCTTCGACAGATGCGGAGGAAAGTGAACCTGACGCGTGCCGATGACGAGGCCGTCGATTTCACCGTGTGGGTTCAGTAGAAAGCATGTGACTTTGCCGCGTGTTTCCGGCAGGCTTGTTGGGTCGATCCAATGCATGTTCTTTGTCCTTTATGAAGGTGCCGACTTAAGGCATCGGCGTGTTTCGCTCGTAGAGCGGAGTGAGGTTGCCCGGCGAGCCGAAAGCCGTCGCCTGGAGCGCGGTGCCGTATTGATTTCGTGCGCCATAGCCTTGCGCCGATACAGTCGCGCCCTTGCGCACGAGCGTCGCAAACTGTTGAGCCACGGGCGGCGTGAGTTTGATGACCGTGCCGTCGGAGAGGATCACGCCATCGGGTTCGCCGCGCGGCGCGGTCGTGACGTGCGCCACCTGTCCTTGCGCGCTCAGAAGCGAGAGTCCTGCTCCGCCCGCGCCGCGCGGCATCGGTGGTGTGCCGGGCATCGACGGTTCGTCGATCACTTGCCGGCCAGTTTGCGTATCGGTGATGCGCTGCGCCGCGAAGCTGCCGCCTTCATCACGCCTGCCGCTCACTTGAACGAGATCGCCGCGACGAACTGCCGACGTCAGTTGCGCGCTCATATGCGGCGGAAAATGCACGAGGGTGCCGTCGTCGGTCATGAATCCATCGACGTCGCCATCCGGATTGGTGAGAAAGCGCGCGACCTTGCCTTGTGCGGTCGCGACCGGAGCCGCGTCGACAGGCGGGGGCGGAGCGACGCCCGGAGACGGAGGCACTCCGGCGACGGGAGGCGGCGGTACCGGTGTTGCAGCGGGCTGAGGTTGAGTTTGTGCCGCACAGCCGGCGCTCGCGGTGAGCACCGCAGCGAGCACGGCGATTCGCAAGCTGGGGTATCGGGTCGATTGCATGATTCACTCCTTTTGCGTAGCGAGGAATCATTTGCAAGAGCTATGCCATTCGAGAAACGCCGGTGGCTCAACGCGTTATCAGATCAAGCCGTGTGGAAGTGTCAAGGAACCCGACAGCATATGTCCGGTTCCTTGACGGTATCCGCTTTACGTCGGAGCCTCGGACATACCCAGTGCCGACATGCGCGTGTAAAGGGATTGGCGGCTGATGCCAAGCCGCCGCGCCGCCTCGGCACGATTGCCACCCGATGCTGACAGCGCATGAACGATCAGCGCGCGCTCCAGTTGTGCCACCGCTTGTGGCAGGGGAAGGTCGAGCAGCGCCGGAGGAATCGCATCATCCGCGCTATCTCGGGTCGTGGTCAGAAACGCGAAGTCATCGCGCGTCAGTACCTGAGCGGGAGCGAGCGCGCTTGCCCGCTCGATCGCATTGGCCAGCTCGCGAACATTGCCCGGCCAGGTGAAGGTCGCTAGCAGGCGCTGTGCATCGGCTGAAAGATATTTGCGCGCGATCCCGGCCGGTGCACCCGCAAGGAAGTGCTCGGCGAGCGGCAGGATATCGGTCACGCGCTCGCGCAACGGCGGCAGATGCAGCGGAATCACATTCAGGCGAAACAGCAGGTCCTGCCGGAACGTGCCCGCCTCGACCATCGCAGCGAGATCGCGATGCGTGGCGGCCGCCACGCGCACATCGACCGTAACGATCCGGTTCGTGCCCAGCGGCGTGATTTGCCGCTCCTGGAGCACGCGCAGGAGCTTGGCTTGCATGGGAAGCGGCATGTCGCCTACTTCATCGAGAAAGAGCGTGCCACCATGCGCTTCTTCGATGCGCCCTCGCCTGTCGCCCTGTGCGCCTGTGAATGCGCCTTTGCCGTGCCCAAAGAGTTCGCTTTCGAATAGATCGTCGGGAATGGCCGCGCAGTTCACCGCGACAAACGGACCGCTCGCGCGCGCCGACGCACGGTGTAGTACGCGCGCCGCGATTTCCTTGCCGGTTCCCGTTTCGCCGGTAATCAGCACCGTCGAATTTCCGACAGCGGCGCGGCCGAGGCGCTTCTGCACCTCACGCATGGCCTCGCTCACCCCGAACAGTTGCGGCTCATCGGATCGAGCCTCGTCGACGAACACGCGCGTAGCGGGCATGTCGACCCGAGCCGACAGAATGCGCTTGAGCAGCGCAGCAATCTCGTCTCGTCCGACCGGCTTGGTGAGGTGCTCGAAAGCGCCGAGCCGCATCGCGCCGATGGTATTGTCACTCGTCGCGTGCGCGGTGAGCATCACGACCGGCACGGTCTGTAGCCCCGGCGTTTTGCGCAGCGTTTCCAACACGACGAGGCCATCCGCGCCTGGCAAGCGGAAGTCGAGAAAGATGCAGTCGGGTGCAGGACGCTCCCGTAACTGCTCAAACGCATCATCGCCTGAGCGGGCTTCGGACGGCGAATAGCCGAGGTCCTGCACAGTTTCCGCGAGGCCTTCGCGGAACGCGTCGTCATCGTCGATGATCAGGATGGTCGCCATGGCAAGTCGATCACAAAGCGTGTCAAGTTCGAATCTTCCGCAAGGTAAGCACGGCCTGCGTGCGCCGACGCAATTTCACGCACGACGGCAAGACCGAGACCCGATCCGTCGGGGCGGCCCGTCACGAACGGCTCGAAGATCCGCTCGCGTTCGACGGGGCTCACGCCGGGCCCGTTATCGATGACTTCCAGTCTGAGGCGCTCACCCTCTTTAGCGGCCGTGCCATACGCGCGAACCGTCACTTTTCCGCCTGACGGCGTGTGCCTGAGCGCGTTCACGAGCAGGTTGTCGAGCGCCCGCGCCATCTGCGCGGGATCGAAAGCCGGCTGCGTCGGGCTCGGTGCGACTTCCGCGCCGAGCGTGACACGCCTGCTTTCGGCGCGCGATTCATGCGTATGAACTATCTTGTCCAGCCACGCGCGCAGATCGACCTCGCGCGCCTGGACCGTCACGGATTGCGTCAGTGCAAGCAGGCTCGTCACCTGCAACTCGATGCGTCCAACCTGCTCGATGATTGCCCTCAAGGCGGCCTCGCGGCGTGCGCCGTCACCTGCCAGCGCATTCTCCGCCTTGAGTCGCATCGCGCCCACCGGATTGCGAATCTCATGCGCGATTTGCGCCGCCATCTTCCCCAATGTGCTGAACCGCTCGGCCTGCGCGAGTTGACGGTTCAGCGCGTCGGTATCGTGCTTGAGTCGCTCGGTCCGGTCGCCATAGCGGTTGAGCGCGTCGACGATCAGGTCGAGATCGCGCTCGCCGAAGCGCTCGAGCCGCTTGCCCTGCTCGAATCCGCCGTCCGGAGCGAGCGCATGTTCCAGCCGTGTGAGGTTCTGACGCCATCGCTTGAGCGTCAGCGCCAGAAATAGCGCAAGCACGACGATGACGGCGAGCACGCCCGCCAGAATCGCCGTGGCGCGCTCGCCGTAGGGTCCAAGCGGCGGGCGGGCGCGCGTGAGGGTCCATGCGAGCAGGTCAGCGTGACGCGGCACCGGACAGGCGACCGCGAGCACGGCGTCCGTTCCGCTTGACACGATCTCGGCCCGCAACTGTCGGGCGCTCACTGCGCTCTTCAGCGCGCGAAGAATGAGTGGTGTCTCGGCTTCCGGAATATCGCGTTTGACGCCGCTGCCTCCGTAGGTAGGAAATGCGTAAGCAATGAAGCCATTGGGCGCCTTCGAAGGCGGGTCGCTGGTCCAGAAGCCGCCTTCGACGCCATCGGTTTGAATCAGAACGAGATCGAGCACCGCGTGCATCAGATCGATGTTGGTTTCGCCCGAGCGCTGCATCGACAGATCATAGCGCGATGCTACCGCGGTGCAAGCGGCCGCCGCCTGCTGCTTTGCGGTCATGACGCGCTCGCTCAGCGCCGACGACAACATGAGCCATACCGCGACGCTCAACAGACCGCACAGCACGGCGATGAGCATCCAGAGCGTGAGAAGCTGAGTGGAAAACGACGGTCTCGGCATAACTGAACCATGTGCGAGCGCAGGTGGCGAATTGTGTAGCAAGTCCTTTGCCAAGCGCACGGGGCATCGAAGTAGAGGAGTATGTTATGGCCGCTTGCCGGGATGAAGCCGACGTCCTGACGCCGGACAATGAAGCGCACGAAAGGCTGCATATGGCTGGCTACCGTTTGATGCGTTTCCCACTTGCCAAGGTCGCATCGAATTGTAGCGACCGGCTGAGGGCGACCCTTTCCGGTACTGAACCCTGCCCCACCTCTATGGCTCATTTGATGTATTTAACGGCCATCAATACTTCGGAGTCGACTGGCAAATCGTTACCGTGACTGACTTTCGAGGTTTCGGGAAGTACTGTCTCGAACGGACTTCTGCCGGCTGGCGGCCAACCGAACTCAAAGTGCTAATCTCGATGTGCTGAATCCCAAAGCCGTTAGCGCGAAACTACCAGCCCCGAATGCGTTTCCTTGTATCCTGAATTCTGGGCTGGCGCAGATTAGCGACTCATCAGCGGGCTCACCCGCTGTCACCTCATGGCGCTGTGCATACAGCAATCCCGGATCACCCGGCGCCCCGCTTTTGAGCGAGGTAGCGGTTACCGCGCGCCGTGACACCGCCCTCACATCCGGGGTGGCCGAGCTGTCGCTGCTGAGCCGTGCTGGTTCATCCGCCATCAGGTCCGGCGCCGCCAACGCTGCGCCGCTGCTAACGGTCATAATGACCAACACTGATCTAAACAAGCTCTTCCAGTTGGATTTCGCGCCGGTCGTATAGGCCATGTCCTAACTGCTCCGTGAGTAGCACAATGCCTGCGGGTACCGATGCCAGGCCACCACGAGCATAACTGATTCTGGTGCGCGACAAAGGCCGATTTCTGCGCTATTCAGGCTTTCCAAAGATTTCATGAAATGGACGCCGTTTCGCTACCGCCAGCACGCTCTAGAATCGCTCTGAAAAGCGAGGCATCCCGAAGGTATCCGCGTGTCGCCGTCGCGATTGCCATGCCCTGCGGCGACCTGCAACGCCTGGTCGTAAGGCATGCGATTCAGCCCTTCATTCAAGGACAAGGAAATCGAATGAGTTCACGCAAAGGTAAAGCACATAAAGCACCGAGCAAGGAGGATCTGGAAGAGATGTCCGAGTTCCGGTACAGGCTACGGCGCTTCCTTCGGTTTTCCGAAGACGTAACTCATGCTGCCGGGGTCACGCCATTGCAGTATCAACTTATGCTGCAGATTAGAGGTTTCCCAGGCCGGTCGTGGGCCACGGTCGGCGAACTAGCCGAGCGACTGCAGGCGGCGCCGAACGGCACCGCCGCACTGGTGTCGCGCTGTGAATCGGTCGGACTGGTGATGCGCAAGCCCGGCGAAGCAGACCGCCGCCAGGTGCAGGTCCACCTCACGGCAAAAGGCGAACATTGCTTGCTGAAACTGGCGGCACTGCACAAACCTGAGATCGAGTCATTTGGCTGGGTATTCGGCAAGGTGAGTTAGCGACCCTGAATTACATGTTTGCGCTGCCACGCCTGTTGCCGTGGTTTTCCGCCGCACGTCCAAATATGGCACACTGTGCCATATTGACCATACTTAAGTGTTTTCAGCGGGCGCGGCATGCATATTCGGAACCTTATCGACAGACGTGCGTTACTGCGCGGCCGACGGCTATGGCTACACTATGGGGTGTTCTGGCTGGGTGCCATCGCGACCGGGCTCGTTGCCGTCGCCTATGCGAAGCTGATCGACCTCGGCTACGCCTCCTTCCTGCACTACGCGACGCGGTACTGGTGGCTCCCGCTTCCCCTGACATCGGCAATCGGCGCTCTGGGTGTATGGCTGACCCGCCGCTACTTTCCCGGCTCCGAAGGCAGCGGCATTCCTCAGGTTATTGCCACGCTCCATGAGAATGGCAATCTTGCTCTACGCCTGCTTAGCATCAGGATACTGATCGGCAAGATAGCCCTGTCGTTCCTCTCGATACTCGGCGGATTCACGATCGGCCGCGAAGGTCCGACGATCCACGTCGGCGCCGCGCTCATGTTCAACCTGCGGCGCTTCTACCCTAAGCGGTTCCGCGCTATCCGCGGCGCTGAACTCGAACGGCGGCTGGCGCTCGCTGGGGCGGCGGCAGGCCTGTCGGCAGCGTTCAATGCACCGCTCGCAGGGGTCGTGTTCGCAATCGAGGAGTTGACCCGCAGCTTCGAGCAACGCACGAGCGGCGTGCTGATTACAGCGATCATTTTTGCCGGTATCGTTTCGCTTGGGCTGCAGGGCAACTATACGTATTTCGGAACGATCGACGTCGGGCCCCGCTTTCCGGATCTGCTGGTCGTAGCGGTGGTGTTGATTGGCGCCATATCAGGCGTTGCCGGCGGCATCTTCTGCTGGATACTTCTTAACACGCACCGCTGGATGCCCTCATCGGTGCTAGCCTTGCGCAGTGACCGGCCCGTGGCGTTCGGTGCTGCCTGTGGGCTCATCATCGCCGTGATTGGGATGGCGTCGGGCGGCCACACGTTCGGTAGCGGTTATGCCGAAGCGCGCGCGATGCTGGAAGGACGCGCGCAACTGGGTGCGGCGTACCCGGTGCTCAAGATGGCCTCGATGGTCGGATCGTACCTGCCCGGCGCGCCGGGCGGACTGTTTGCACCGTCCCTCGCGATCGGCGCCGGCATCGGCAACGCGTTGCACCTGCTCTTTGGCCAGATGCAGTTGCCCATGCTCATCGCCCTTGGAATGGTGGGCTATCTTGCGGCGGTGACGCAAAGCCCTATCACCGCCTTTGTGATCGTGATCGAGATGATCAACGGCCACGCGCTTGTTATTTCGCTGATGGCCACCGCATTGATAGCCAGCCAGGTATCGAAACTGTTCGCGCCTGCCCTGTACGAGGCACTGTCAGAGCGTTACGGCAGACCCGTCGTGACATCCGATGTCGTGCCGCCCACCCCGACTGCCGAGAGTCCCCCCGTCAGGCCGCCCGGACAGTATTGACAGGCCCGTTTGAAGCTCTTGTCTTTTTGAGGCTGCCCCTACTCTGCGCTTTAGTGCTGTTTGCACGGGCAACCCGGGAGGCTTGATATGAGCGACCGGACTATCCATGATCTCCTGAAACAGGTTCAAGCGGCGGAGATCGAAATCAGGCGATGTAATGTGACGATCCGCGAGTTATAGACCGAGCTTTTACGACTTGCGCGCCTCGGGACCGCCGCTTCGACGGCGTATTAAAACCTGAAGCGGGTGGAGAGCGAGCGGGAGCGCTGGAGATCGTTGCGGGAACGGCTTGGCGCGACACCCGCCGGCACAGGCAGATAACGTACGCATCCGCCAACCAGATCGATCAGGCGGCCGCGCCCGCACGTGATACAGCTCAACTAGCAGATGGGTGCATCTCGGTTAAAGGGCCTCAAGTAACCCTTGCGCGATCGGCCGGTACCCGTATTAGAGGAGACTGATATGTCTGAAGGACAAGAACAGCTTGACGAGTACCAAGGCTACACCATTCGTGTCCTTGTTGTTCCTGAGTACTCGCCGCACCCGCCAAATATTCCGTTTGGCTATGTCGGCTACGTTGTGCATCCCGGGGGCGACATTCGCGATGCGTCATCGCAGTTGGTGAACTTTGCCCATCCGATTGCCGATCTGCGCACTGCAGAAGCCGCAGAACAGGCCGGATTCGCTGAGGGACGATCGATCGTGGAGCACAGCACTCTGCTCATGCCGGTCTTTATCGGTCTCCGCGCCCATCGCGACAGACCCGAATCTGGGGAAAAATGGAAAAGGATCTGTCGGTCGGCAACCTACCCCCGGCTTCCGCGCCGATCCGGTCCGTGAGATTCACTGCGTGCCGTTTCCCATTTCGCGTGCGAGAAACGGCGCCGTGCGGCTATTTGACGCCTGCGCGACCCGATGCGGAGGACCGGCGGCCACCACGCCCCCACCGGCGTCGCCGGCGCCGGGTCCCACATCAATAACCCAGTCCGCCTGTGCCACCGCACGCATGTCGTGCTCGATCATCACGACGGTATTTCCCGCATCGACCAGACGCTGCAACTGGACCATCAGCCGATCGACATCCGACGCATGTAGTCCGGTCGTCGGCTCGTCGAGCACGTACAGATTGCGGCCGCGCTGGCTGCGTTGCAGCTCGGTCGCCAGCTTGATGCGCTGCGCCTCGCCGCCGGAGAGTTCGGTGGCGGGTTGCCCCAGGCGCAGATAACCCAGTCCGATCTCACGCAACAATTGAAGCGGGCGTGCCACCGCATCCTCTCCGGTAAAGAAGTCGCAAGCCTCGTTCACGGTCATTTGCAGTACCTCGGCAATGTGCCGTCCGTTCCATCGCACCGTCAGCGTCGCTTCGTTGTAGCGCGCGCCATGGCACGTCGGACAGGGCGCGTACACGCTGGGCATGAACAGCAGCTCGACGCTGACGAAGCCCTCGCCTTCACACGTTTCACAGCGCCCCTTGGGCACGTTGAAGGAAAATCGTCCGGCGTCGAAACGTCGGCGTCGCGCATCGGGTGTTGCGGCGAATAACTTGCGCACATGATCGAACAGGCCGGTATAGGTGGCCAGGTTGGATCGCGGCGTGCGGCCGATCGGCTTCTGATCGACCTGCACGAGGCGCTGCACGGCATCGACATCGCCACACAGGTGGCCCCCGGTTACTTCGATAACTGCCGGCCCTTCGCTGGTAGCTTCGATGGAATCGTCCTCAGGTTCGTGGCCCAGATGCAGCAGCAACAGTTCGGGCAGCGCCTGCGCCATCAGGCTGGATTTGCCGGAGCCGGAAATGCCGGTCACGGCGGTCAGCACGCCCAGAGGAACACGCGCATCGACCCCACGCAGATTGTGCCGATGAATTTTCTGCAACTCGAGCCAGCCGGAAGGCTCACGCCGGCGACTGGCCGGCGCGGGCGTCTCGTCGAACAGGTAGCGTGCGGTGCGGGATTCGGCGATTTCGCGAAGTCCCGCGGGTTCGCCGCTATAGAGCACGCGGCCGCCCTGCTCTCCGGCATCGGGCCCCACGTCCACCAGCCATTGTGCGCGGCGCATCAGCTCGAGATCGTGCTCAACCACAAAGACGGAATTGCCCGCGTCGCGCAGCGCGTCGAGCGCATCGTAAAGTGCCTGGCTGTCCGACGGATGCAGACCAGCGGAAGGTTCGTCCAGCACATACACCACGCCGAAGAGCATGGAACTCAGTTGCGTGGCCAGCCGTAGCCGTTGCAGCTCGCCGGCTGAAAGCGTCGGCGTGGCGCGGTCGAGCGTCAGGTAGCCGAGGCCCAGCCTGCGCAACTGATGCAACCGCCCTAGCACGCCGTTTGCCAGGCGTTGCGCGGCAAGGCGCTTTTCCCCCGACAGCGCGGACGTGCGACGCACGTCCGGTGCGATCGAATGGGTGGCGCGGCCCGACGCGGCGCGCTCGGACCGGTCACGTCGCGTCGCGGCCCCGCCGATGCCCGATCCGGCGGTATGCGCGCAGAAATCGCAGCGGACGATGGGCTCGAGCAGGTGCGCCAGGTGGTCAAGCGACATCTGCATGAATTCGCCGATGTCCACGCCGCAGAAAGTCACGGCAAGCGCCTCCGGCTTCAGTCGCTTGCCGTGGCAGGCGGGGCAAAGCTTGCCTTCCATGAAACGGGACACGCGCTTTCTCATCAGCGCGCTCTGTGTATTCGCGAAAGTATGGAGCACGTAACGTCGCGCGCCGGTGAATGTCCCCATGTAGCTCGGGTCCTGCCTGCGTTTCAATGCGGCGCGGGTTTCAGCGGGCGTGAAGCCCGCATAGACCGGCACCGTCGGGGTTTCTTCAGTGAACAGAATCCAGTCCCGGTCTTTCTTCGGCAGGTTCTTCCACGGCCGGTCAACGTCGTAGCCGAGCGTGACCAGAATGTCGCGCAGGTTCTGTCCATGCCAGGCCGGCGGCCAGGCAGCGACCGCCCGTTCGCGGATGCTCAGCGACGGGTCCGGCACCATGGTGGCTTCGGTGACCTCGTACACGCGGCCGAGACCATGACATGTAGCGCACGCCCCTTGCGGGGTGTTAGGCGAAAAGTCCTCCGCATACAGCATCGGCTGTTTAGCCGGATAAGCGCCGGCGCGCGAATACATCATTCGCACAAGGCTGGAGAAGGTCGTCACGCTCCCTACGGAAGAACGTGCATTGGTCGCACCGCGTTGCTGCTGTAACGCCACGGCCGGCGGCAGGCCGGAGATTGCGTCCACATCCGGCACGCCCACCTGGTCGATCAGCCGTCGCGCGTACGGCGCCACCGACTCGAAGTAGCGCCGCTGCGCCTCGGCGAAGATGGTGCCGAAGGCGAGCGACGACTTGCCGGAACCGGAGACCCCCGAGAACACGACCAGCGAATTGCGCGGGATAGCGACATCCACGTCCTTGAGGTTATGCTCGCGCGCGCCCTGCACTTCCACGAAGCCACCGATTGCCGCCGCGCGGGACGATCTGTCGAAAGAATGATCTGGCATGGTGTCCTTTGAAATTCCGCAACTCATCCCGTCCGGGATTCACGTCTGCCGTCGTTGGGTGCGAGGCACGCCTGGAAGTTCGAATGATGTCCGGGAGCGGCCCTTGCTCGTTCCTGAATACCTCGCATCTGACAAAGGAGACGTCATGGCCACCACACCCAACGAAGGCGAAAATCCGATTCACCCGGATCAATCCGATGTCGCGCAAACCGACCTTCCGGACCTTGGTCCGGCGTCCGATCCGGACGCGTCGCCGCCCGATCCGGACGAAGATCCTGACGTGGAGGACAAAGAGCCTTGATTCTTAGCCTACGCCCTGCCCTGTGCTGTCCGGCAGGGCCGCGGCCGGCTTCCCACCACTCGCGCCGGCCGCAAGTTATCAAACAGATAATTGCTTCGGCATCGTCACCGGCTCAGTCGGGTCCACACGTACTTCCAGCAGCGCCGGACCTGGCGAACGCAGCAGCGCGTCGATGGCCGGCCGCAATTCGGCCGGGTTAGCGCATCTGAAGCCCCGCGTGCCGCAGGCCATCGCGATCTGCGCGTAATCGATCGCGCCAAGTTCGCATCCATAAGGCGGGTTCCCGAGCTCTTTCTGTTCGAACACGACCTCCGCAAGCAGATCATTGCACAGCACGACGATCTTGACTGGCAAGTCGTTCTTGACGGCCGTCGACATTTCAGCCATCAGCATCGCGAATCCGCCGTCGCCGACGATCGCGACCACCTGGCGCTCTGGCCTCGCCAACTGAGCGGCAATCGCAAACGGCAGACCGGGTGCCATGGTCGCCAGCATGCCGGTCGCGATGAGTTGTTGGCCGCTTCGCAGTTGAAGAAACCGCGCTGAAAAATGTGTATTCGCGCCGCAATCGAGGCATACGATCGCGTCTGGCGCCAACGCATCGCTAACGGCCCGCACGACGCTTTGCGGACGCAACGGCGTGCGCTCGGTGGCGGCCACCCGAACCAACAGGTCATTCCATTGGACAACGCGCGCCTGAATCTCGCGCAGGAATGCATCGTCTTTCTGGCGCAGCATCGGCAGTAAGGCTCGCAACGTTTCCTTCGTATCGCCCACCAGCCCAACCTCTACCGGAAAACGCAAGCCGACCCGCCCTGCATCGATATCGATCTGTACGCCGCGCGCGGCCCCCGGTTTCGGATACGAATCGATCCAAGGCATCGTCGTGCCAATGATCAGCACGGTGTCGCAGCGTTGCATCGCTTCCTCAGACGGCACTGTGCCCAGATGACCGATGCCGCCCGTCGAGAATGGCGAATCGTCGGGCAGGACGGTTCGTCCGAGCAAGGCCTTGGCGACCGGTGCGCTCAGTCGGCGAGCGACTTGCTCCAGTTCCGTGCCCGCGCCGAGCGCACCTTGTCCCACCATGATGGCGACACGGGGGCCAGCGTTGATGAGATCGGCGGCGGCTTGCAGATCCATCAGCGAGGGCGTCGGTGCCGGCCGGCTCCACGCACTGGACGTGCGGCCACCGTGATTTTCCGCGGACGCCTTGTCGTCGGACAGGCGCATGCCCTGTACGTCCTTGGACACGGTCAGATGGGCGACGCCGCGCAAGCCGAGCGCTCGACGGCAGGCGAGGTCCGTCACGGTCAGCGCGTGACGCGGACCGGTGACGACCGTGTTGTACAGGGCGACGTCCTGCATCAGCGCCGTGGTGTCCACGCTTTGCTGGAAGCGCGTGCCGCCCAGGTCGTGAAACGTCAGTCCTGTGATCGCGAGAACCGGTGCGCCGTCGAAATGCGCATCGTATAGACCGTTCATCAGATGTACGGCGCCCGGGCCGGTGGTCGCGACGCATACGCCGAGACGGCCGGTCGTTTTCGCCCAGCCGCTCGCCATGAATGCGGCCGCTTCCTCGTGACGCACCCCGATAAAGCGAATCCTGTCCCGGTGGCGACGAAGCGATTCGATGATCGGATTGATGCCGTCTCCGACCATCCCGAAGACGTGGTCGACGTCCCACGCAAGCAGCGTCTCGACGATTACGTCGGCGGTGGTCGCATCGGCGGGCGGGGTAAACGGCGGCTGGGGGGCGGCAGTTACAGATTGACCGTGAGGCGGTGGCACGTTCGACTGCAGGTGCGACTGTGCGGCAACGGTACGCATGGCAACCAGGCCCGCGCTGCCGGCCGCAGCCGCGCGCAGTACCCTGCGACGCGAGGCGGACTGGGGCATGTCGCTCGACTGCGCCGCCACATCCGGTGAATTGGCGTGATCTAGGTGCTGAGCCATGTGGATCTCCGAATAGCCGTCCAGCCCTGCGCGCAGAACGGGACGCCTCTCTCTCTGTCCCGGGTCGTGCACGGGATATGTGCGGAAGGTCAAGCATCGCTCGTACCCGAACCTTCGGGCGTAGCCGGATGCGCGCGATCCGAACGCGAGCTGCGTCGGCGGGATAATTTAGCCAGATTCAAATCTTCATTCGTTGCGTGGAAGCTGATCGGCAACCGGGGGCGCGGCGCTGGAAGTTGCGATGTCCATGACGGAGCGGATCACGATGACGATGCATGAAATGGACAGCTTCAGGGGCGTTCAGGATGTCGCCGACGGCACTCAAGCTGGCGTGCCGACGAGCGTGACGGACAGCATGCGCTTACCGGTTCTCGCTCATCTCCGGCGCGATCGCCGCATGATTGAGAAGCGCAACGAGCGAGGTGCCGCCTATCACATTGCCGGCAAAAGTTGGCAACAGGAATCTGAAGAAGTAGTCATCGGGCGACGCGATGCCCGCAAGCCATGCATAAGCTGCTTCCGTCGAACCGGCAATGATGTGCGACAGATGCGATACCCCCACCATGTACGTGATCAGAAGTACGGTTAGCAGGCGGCCGGAGCGCGCGCTGGGTAGCAGCCAGACCATCAATGCTATCAGCCAGCCGGCCAGGATCGCATGGACGACCGTGGGTATCGGCTTAAGCGACGTTATTGCGTCCACTGAAATACTGCACAGCGCGTTATCTACGTCGGTGGTGAAGATGCCAGGAATGCGCAGCATGGCCGCGAAAATCCATGTGCCGACCAGATTGAACAGCAGCACGACGGCCCACAGCCGAGACGCTCTCAGCGCTGTGGTCGCGTCGCGGCGTGTGAGTACCGGCAGCACGACGGTCAACGTGCTTTCAGTGAATAATTGCTGACGTCCCATGATAACCAGCACGAATCCCACGGTGTATCCGAAACTGGAGACGAGAGGGCGCCATAGGGCTTCCGGAAGGCGGGCGTCGAGCACGGCGGGGATGAGAAACGAGAATCCCATCGACATCCCCGCCGCGAGCGACGACCACGCGAGCGCGCCGATGGTTCGGCTCAGCGCGGCCTCGCCTTCCTCCCGAACAATCTCGTGAAGCACCAACGCGTGAGGCGCCGAGTGTCCGGCGGCCTGATCCTGTTGCCCCTCATCGAGGTGCGGCGATCCCGCGCCGGCCTCCTGCGGATCGGACGACCATGAACTCTCATCCGCGGCGCCACGATTGTCGCGCTCGGGCCGTTCAGCGTGGTGTTCTGGATGATCGGATTTCTGCATTGCCGTGATCTCCTTTCGGGCCGTGCATCGCTTTCCTTCGGTGCGGCAGACTCCGCGGACTGATTCCGCTCCTTCAAAGTGCTAAGTGGGAGCCGGATCAGGCGCAAGCGTTATGCCAGGCGACGAGGCGAGCAGAAAACCGGATGAACCCTCGATCGTGGCGTTTTCGCCAGCGATGAGGTAGACCTACTATTGGCACGGTTTAGCCTTCGGGGCAAAACATCGAGAGGGAGGGCAAAGGCAATGTCACAGGAAACACTCGAAAACCGGATTCGACGGAGGGCTTACGAATTGTGGCTGGCCGACGGCAGTATGGAGGGGTGTGCGGACGAATACTGGCGAAGGGCAAGGCTGGAGGTCGAGGCCGAAGTCGCGGAGGAAGCGCGGCAGGCACCACCACGCGCGGCGGGCTCCGGTCCAGCGATTCAGAATTTCCCCCACGACACACCGGATAATCTGTCCGAATCTGATCAATTAAAATGATAAAGCCGTCCGTAAGGGACGGCCAGAAAGGTTCCGACCATTTCGATAGCCGTGACTGTGTGGGAACCTATCGCCTGAATGCGCAGATTTTTCCAATTGAGTCAAAATGCCCGCTCAATCGGTTCCGACCAGGTAGCCGCATTCGGAATATTGCCTGTTGCGGAAGGTCACCACACCAGGCGACACGTTCACCACGCCCTCTCCCGTGACCAGCCAGCATCGTGCGTCATGGTCCGAGTATGCCACCCAAATGCCTAGCTTCCCCGCAGCGCGCTGCGACACGCGGCATATAGGTCGCGGATAACTGGCGATCGATTGTCAAGACGCCAGCTATGAGTGAATAGCTGAGTGAGCCAATCCGGATCACCGAAGCGTGGCTCATAGACGAATCCAAGTGCCACGGTTTCCGACAGCGTGCCAATTCGCACGCGCTCCTGCCAGTTCGCGTCGACGTCGTTGTTTAACAACCAGATCCGCGCGGACTCCACGAGATGATCGGTTCGAAGCCAACCGCCCGTGCGGGCGCGTCCGACGAGCTGCGCGACGACGAGATAAGTCAAAAGCTCGGCGCGCGCCTCGTCATCAATGCATTCCGGCCGGGACAAGTCGCCATTTACCATTTGGCTTCCCTAACCGCTTCGAGGCGGAAATTTGATTGCGGGCTGCAACCGACGTACCAGCTGCTGCGTATAAGTGTGATCAACGCCAGCCGGCCAACGGCACACGTTCGACGTCCGGCGTGTTCGGGAATAATCTCTATGTCATACGTCTCAAACAGCCATGCCCGCGTGGACTGCCTTTGCTTTCTCGTCATCGGCCAGCTCGTGGCCAGGGTGAAATTGGGAGCGTGGCTCCAGCCGGATCGGATAGCTGAATTGCTTGTCATCTGGAATGCCGGACGGCGGGAAAGCGAGTACATCGATTCCTCTGCATTGTCGGGGCTTTCGGAGGCTATAGCTGCGGACCTCTTTCAGATTCCGGATTTGCGAGATCTGGGTGCACTAGCCAAGCTTATCTCCGGCAAAGGAACGCTCGACTATCACGCTCCCGGCGTCCAGGCGATTTTCCGGATTTGTATGGCGCGGCTGGCGTCGTCGTAAGTTCCAATGTCGGCAGAATTGATTCACTTATGCTTACGATGGCGCAATCATGCGAAGCCGCCGTCGGTTAGCGTGCTGCCCCGACCAACAAATGAAGGTAGACTGCGGTCGCCCGAATTTGCTCGCCTCGCTAACGCGAAGCGAGTGGCGAATTATCAAAGCAGGCCAGCATGGCGCCCGGTCCCGGATAGATCGCGCTGCAGCCGCTTGCCCGGAGACTTGCTTCGCTGAAACCGCCACAGAGCACCCCGATGGTTCGCATACCCATCTTTCCGGCCGCCTGTGCGTCGTAAGGGCTATCGCCTATCGCTATCGCGTAGTTTGCGGGGATTCCAAGTTTCTCAAGCGCAGCCCCGAAAATGTCGGGCGCGGGTTTCGACAGTTTTGCATCCGACGAAGACGTACGCTGGTCGACCAGCTGTGCTATTCCCGCGATTTCGAGATAGATCTCAAGTTCGTCTTCTTTCGCTGATGACGCCACCGCCACCTGAAGACCGGCGTCGCGTACCCGTTGCAAGAGTTGCGGCACAGCGGAGAAAGGGCGAACCATTTGCAGGTACTTCGACTTGAAGCGCTCACCGCGCCATTTTTCCAATGCGGCCCCGTGTTCACTCTGCTGCCCGGCACTAAGAAAAACGGGTAATAGCTGGTCACCACCTTTGCCAATCTGACTACGTACCTTCTCGAAGGTAACGTCATACCCGAACTCCGCGAACGCCTCCTGCCAGGCGAGTGCATGCAGATCAACAGAGTCGATCAACGTTCCGTCGATATCGAAAACAGCGGCTTGGGGCATGGAAAGCCTTCCTTCAAGTTTGACATGCGCATGTTGCGCGCGACAGACCGGGCTGATTACACTGCGCGCGGCGGGGGCGCCAAAAGGGCGTCTGGTGATACGTACGCAATCGCGGGTCGCTCGCCTGCAGCACGCAAAGTCGCCCCAAATCCCGCAGGCGCCCATGCTTTCAGACGTGCGCCGGTGATCACTGTGACACTGCCACTCCCAGCCAATGGTCGCCCCAGCGGCAACGGGCGCGTCGACCAGCGCCACCTCCCCATTTGGAGGACAACGGTCTGAAACCTCTGAAACCTCCCACTTTTTCGGCGACCGCGGCGGAGCCCCCCCCGTTCGCGCCGTGAATGCCGTTGGCCGTCACGATCCCGGTAGGTCGCGATGATCTCCTGTCGGACCGCCGCAGCGCGGCAGTCCGGTGCTCGGGGAAGACCGGGGGACAGGACTTACAACTTCGCATGAAACGGGCCTGCGTCAGCGGCTGGTGTAAAGAAGGCGACGGCCACCCGTAAAAATGCCTCTCTCTATAGGAACGGAAAATGCTTCTGCGGGGTGCGGATTGTTTAGACACAGCACTAGTCGGTACATCGCAGTAACAATTTCGACAAAAGCAATGGAGATTGACGATGATCCACATCAAGGACCCTGCGGGATATCCGATGCAAACGGACGACCCGACGCTTTTCGCCCATCAGCACGACGGCGTGGTTTCATGGGGCGCGGTATTTGCGGGCGGCGTCGGGGCGGCTGCGTTTGCCCTCATCCTTCTCACCCTCGGAACGGGGCTGGGTCTGACGGCGCTTTCCCCGTGGTCATCAGGCGCCTCCAATGCGAAAGCCTTCGGCTTTTCCGCCGTGGTGTGGGTATGCGTCACAGCGATCCTTGCGTCGGGTCTTGGCGGCTATCTAGCCGGACGGCTTCGCCGGCGCTGGCTGACCATCACCGCCGACGAGCTCCATTTCCGGGATACGGCGCACGGCTTTTTGAGCTGGGCTGTGGCGACGCTTCTGACGGCGGTAATTCTCACGTCGGCGGCTTCTGGGGCTATACATGCAGGCACTCAGGCGGCCGCCACAACCGCGGGTGAGCGAGGTTTCAGCACGATGCGAGGCGACGCAGACGCAGCGCTTAATACCTGGCCACTCGGCTACCTCGTCGATTCCCTGTTCCGGCGCCCTCCTTCCTCCCAGCCGGCGCCAGCGGCGACCAACGAGTCGCCCCGTCGGGAGGCGACTCGCATCTTTCTGAACAGTGCTGCGACAGGCGCCCAGCTATCTCCGGATGACGCGAGTTACCTGGGGCAATTGGTGGCGCAACGCACCGGCCTTCCGCCGGCTGCTGCGCAGGCTCGCGTAACCACCACCTATACGAATTTTGTACAGAAACTCGCTGCGCTGGATGACGCAGCAAAGGCTGCCGCCGACAGAGCACGCAAGATAACGATTGGCGCTTCGCTGTGGCTGTTTGTTTCGCTTCTCATGGGCGCGTTCTCAGCGAGCCTTCTCGCTATTTATGGCGGTCGGGTAAGACAGCTCTAATCTGAATCAAAATCCCTAACCACGGAGGTAGTGATGCGCTCAATTCTTCTTTATATGCTCGGTGTGCCGATCCCCATCATCATTCTGATCGCGCTTTTCTGGCATTGACGTAGCGCGGTCATCCTGTCCGGATGACCGCGGGACCGACTCGTCAATCGATGGCGATGCATCTCGGCTTTTAGTTGTCGTCTTCATCGTTCGTGGACGGCGATGGCTGCGCGATCGCTAGTCTTTTGGCGCACCGGGGAAGAAATCTCAGATCTACGCCGCCGCCTCGCGGCGGCGTTGGCAATGAAAGATGTTGAGTGATGTTTTCGATACAACACAAGGATTTGCCGACCCGAAGGCCGGCTTACAGACTGGCGGCTTCCTTATTTCTCCACTACCGCCTCCTGCCCTGCGCCTAAATCCGCACCCGTGACCGGGTCCGTCGTTGTCGCAGATGCGGTTCGCGACGCCATCGCATTGAGCGCTTCAACATCCTGCTCGGAAACCTGCACGGTGGCCAGACCATCGCCACCGTCGACCGCCGGCTCCGGATTTTCAACGACATCCCAGTTTGGCCCTTCGTTCCACGGGCCTCGAGGGGCATCGTCCCCGGACGACATCTTGTAATAGACGCTGGCGTATTCCGCAACACCCGGCAGCTTCCCTTGCGGAAAATTCGGCTGGATCGAATGCAAGGCCTTTTCGAAAGACTTCTGATGCGCGATTTCGCGAGTCATGAGGAATCCGAGCGTTTCAGCGATGCCGACATCCTCGGTCACGTTCATCAAGCGCTCATAGACAATCTTGGCGCGCGCCTCTGCAGCGATGTTAGATCGGAGATCCGCCGTAGGCTCACCAATGGTGTCAACATATGCCGCGGTCCAGGGGACGCCTGCCGAGTTGGTCAAGGCGGGGCCACCGCCGTACAGAAGGGACGTGACATGTGAATCGTTGCCGCCGCCGGTGAGCGAACGGTAGAGTTCCGCTTCGGACTCCACAGCTTCGGCCAATCGGCCTTTCGCACCTTTGTTAAGCATCGCGACTATCGAACCAATAATTTCCAGATGACTGAGTTCTTCTGTCGCAATGTCAAACAACATGTCGCGTCGCCCGGGGTCGTCCTCGCTTATCGCCTGAGTGAAATACCGGCAAGCTGCCCCCAGCTCACCCTGAGGCCCTCCAAACTGCTCGAGAAGGAGATTGGCCAGACCGGGGTTCGGTGCCGCCACGCGAACCGTGTATTGCAGTCGCTTGTTGTGCACAAACATCGCATTTCTCCAAGAAAAAGTCGGATTCACAGCGGCCTTTGCAGATAGAAAGGTCCGCACATGAAGACGTTTGTAGAAAAAGCCGATTGGTGGGCGATGCCGAACGCATTTGCGGGATGACGCCGACCCGGTCTCAGGGCGAGTGCCCTGGCGTGATGTGCGCGCAGTAACGCAACGGGTAACACTGCAGACTTTGATGCCGCATGCGCTGTGCCCGGGGCCGGTTATTCCTGCGGTCTACCGGCAGAGCACCGCAGATGCGAGTAGCGATCGCGATGGAACAAACCGAAATAGCTGAATCCCTCCGCCGACCATGGCGAGCGGTTAGCGCTATCGCCTCGGAGGAGCGCTCTGCGCGTTAAATGGCGCACGATCTTCGCGGCTGGGTGCCGGCGGCATGTCGCCCGGGCACTTGCGAAGCGGCCGACGCCAGCCGGACAAACGTGGCCGCGCCATCAGCCCAATTTTTTCTTGGCGTCATTTCTGGGCGTCAATTAGCGGCAGCAGGGATCTGGGATGTCATGAAACGGGCCTCCAGTGCTTCGGAGGCCGGTACGGTGCACGCGTACGGTAGCGGCAATCAGTGAATCGGCGGAACTACACCGAGCTTTTCGGCCAGCATCCGCTCATAAACGCCGAAGTGCAGATCTACCTCTTCCTGCGTAACCGCCGTCACGAGAATATTGATCTGTGTCGACTGTAAGCCGAGGACGGTTGCAATCGCCGCCTCCAACTGTGGCACGCACAGACGGTCTTCGGCAAAGGTGGTGCCGACAGCAATCTCATAGGCAGACTCCTGCCGGAGAACCACTTCCACAACTCTCGCACGCGCGCTCATGTTGTTGTCGATTGCAAGCCGGATAACGTCAACGGTCTGGCGCATGGTCTCGGTGGGAAACCCCTTGCTGGAGCGCAACCGGATTCGGTGTCGGCCAAGAGTCAGCCAGTCATATTCGAATTCCATATGTCCTCGGATGATCTGTCAAAGGTGTCGCCTAGATAGGATTTGCACAGCAGGATTCAAGCGCAAATGATCCAGCGCCCCCTTGAAATTTTCGTTCTATTTCCTATCTTGAATTCCGCTCAGGCAGTGGCGCCCTTAGCACGGCGCGCTGCGTGTTTCGATTTGTGTGCCTGTGCTGGCGGACGGACTGGAGCGCGTAAGCCGGTTCGTCTTCCTGCTCGTTTATATGAGGAAAATGATCATGAGCGATCCCTACTTTGGAGCCGATCTTCTAAGCGAGTTTGAAAGCCTGCAACGTCAGATGTCCAGCCTGTTTGGCGGTTTCCCGTCCAGCATACGTTCCGAGCGTCTTGCCGCGTTCCCGCAGATCAATATCGGGTCGACGGACAACTCGATCGAGATCGTCGCTTTCGCACCGGGTGTCAATCCGGGAAGCCTCGAAGTTTCGATTGATAAGGGCCTGCTGAGCATCAGCGGCGAGCGGGCTGCCGCGCAGCCGGAAACCGGCGACGCTTCCCGAAGGTATGCACAGGAGCGTTTTACCGGTGCTTTCCGGCGCGTTATCGAACTGCCTCAGTACGCGGACCCGGATAACGTCACGGCCAGATACGTCAACGGCTGCTTAAGCGTAAGCATTGGAAAGCGGGAAGCGTCACAGCCGCGTGCTATCACCGTTCAGTGAGACCTTTTTCGGATAGAGGATGACATCATGAAAAACACAACGGAACTTGCCAGGAAAGACGAAACGGCGGCGGACCGGTGCGAAGAAAATGTGTCACAACGGCGCGTCACGATAACCCCGCCCGTGGACATTTTCGAGGATAGCCACGGCATCACTCTATGGGCGGATCTGCCCGGGGTGACAAAAGACCGGCTCGAGGTCAAGGTGCACGATGGCAATCTTTTCGTTGATGGTGAAGCAGTGGTATCCACGCCGGCTGGACTGCGCGTGCGCCATGCTGAAGTCCGTCAGCCCCGCTTCGCGCGAGCATTCTCTCTTGGACCTGACTTCGACGCGTCGAAAATCGATGCGAATTTGAAGGATGGGGTGCTGAAGCTGACGATACCACGGCGCGACGAAGCACGACCGCGTCGGATCGACGTACGTACGGACTGAGCGGCATCAAGGCAATCGTTCGCTCGAAGTAGGTAGGCAAAGCGGGGTGGCAGGCACTTGGCTGCCACCCCTTGTCAGGAGGTGCGTGGTCAGCCTGTAGTGGGTTGCGCTGCGATGGACACGGACGAAATGGCGATCGGATGGATTAGAGGAGGTCACGATGAGCGCCAATCTGAAGAAGCGGAATCCCTTCAAATTCCTGCGTGGAGCAGCTGACAAGCCGGGTGCAGATGGCGCGGACGATCCGCCGTACTGCGGACCCGGGCGTGCTTCCCGACCCGACGTTTCGCGGTTGTTCTCTGCCGAGGCGTGGCGCGCAGTAGAGGAGTTTTTGCATGACCCGTTTGCGAGCCGAAGTGCACTCGAACGATGGTTTGGCGATTTCAGCGCATCGCGCTTTCACCGCGCATCGACGTCGTGGACGAGGGACCGGTGCTGCGGATAACGGTGGAACGACCGGGGATAGAGCGCGAGGACGTGAAGCTGAGGGTCGAGGACGGCGCCATAGTTTTGCGCGGTGAAAAAAGCAGGACTTCCGCAGCGAAGAGAATGGCTGCTACCGCGTGGAGCGCGCCCACGGACGTTTCATGCGTACGATACCGATGCCTGAGTACGCCGACCCCGCTCGCGCGCTAGCCAAGTTCGACAATGGAGTGCTCACGCTGACAGTGCCCAAAATGGAGCCTGAGCCATCCGCCAGTCGTTACATCGATATCGGTTAAGCTACGAACGTGGAGATGCTCGACGATTGTCGAAATATAAACTGAGCCGTCAGCTTAGCTGGTGGAGGCGCGGATTTTTATCCGTTGGGCGCTGATTCGAAATTTAGTACAGCGCAACATGCCAGCGTTCGTAGCAAGAACATGGAGACTTACCGGAAGTCCTGGCGCTTTTTTCTGGCCCGTCGTATTCGATAACGAATGAAGACGGATATTTGCTAGAGATGTACCTGAACGGAGCCGATATGCAGCCGAAAGAACTCGTCATTGTTCCGTATGGCGACGACTTGTGCTTCACGCATTTCTATCAAGGCAAGCCACATCTCGTCAAGGTCACAGCAGAGGCGCTTGCCGGCATTCGCGTCGCCAAAGCGCAATCAACTTCACGCGTCGAGACCCTGCGAAAAAACCTGAAAAGCATAATCATTATTGCGGAGAGAAAGGTCGACAATGGCGAAATTCCCGTCGTTTATTTACGGGATGTTACCGCCGAGGGCTGATGTGCAAATGATGAGGAGCGGCTGACACTCATGGGTCAGCGATTACCGCATCGCGCTAGGGTGCGCCGCGCCCACGTTGGGACCAATCTGCCCGACGCGGACTGCGACTTCATAGCATCAGGAGACGCTGCCGGTTACCAGCCGCGGGTATGTCGTTTGCTCCCGCTAGGCGCGGTTAGACCGGGATTTCCCCGGCGAGCCCGAACGTAAGGAATACCCCATGGCCGGTAAATCCAGTGCAGACACGAGTACACGCAAGCCCGCGAGCAAAGCCGCTTCCGCGAGCAACGCCAAATCGAAAGACCTCGAACAGTTTCGCGCGCATGCGCAAGGCGAGGCGCTGCGTACCAATCAGGGCGTCAAGATCGCCGACAACCAAAACACGTTGCGTGCGGGTCCGCGCGGTCCGTCGTTGCTGGAAGATTTCATCATGCGTGAAAAGATCACGCACTTCGATCACGAGCGTATTCCCGAGCGCATCGTGCATGCGCGCGGCTCGGCGGCGCACGGCGTGTTTCAGGTGTACGAGTCGCAGGGCGAATACACGAAAGCGGCGTTCCTTCAGGACCCGTCCGTGCAAACGCCGGTTTATGTGCGTTTCTCGACGGTGCAGGGGCCGCGTGGTTCGGCCGACACCGTGCGCGACGTGCGCGGCTTCGCGGTCAAGTTCTATACGCAGGAAGGCAATTACGATCTGGTCGGCAACAACATGCCGGTGTTCTTCATTCAGGACGCGGTCAAGTTTCCCGATTTCGTGCATGCGGTGAAGCCCGAGGCGCCGAACGAAATGCCGACCGGCGGTTCCGCGCACGACACCTTCTGGGATTTCGTGTCGCTCGTGCCGGAGTCCGCGCACATGGTGCTGTGGACCATGTCGGACCGCGCGATTCCGCGCAGCCTGCGCACCATGGAAGGCTTCGGCGTACACACGTTCCGCTTCGTCAATGCGCAGGGCAAGGCGCGCTTTGTGAAGTTTCACTGGCGGCCGGTGCTGGGTTCATATTCGCTGTTGTGGGACGAAGCGCAGAAACTCGCGGGCAAGGATCCGGATTTTCATCGGCGCGATTTGTGGGAAGCGATCGAGCGCGGCGATTATCCCGAGTTCGAACTGGGCGTGCAGATCGTCGAGGAAAAAGACGAGCACAAGTTCGATTTCGATCTGCTCGATCCGACCAAGCTGATTCCCGAGGAACTGGTGCCGGTGAAGATCGTCGGCAAGATGACGCTCAACCGCAATCCGGACAACTTCTTCGCCGAGACGGAGCAGGTCGCGTTTCATCCGGGCCATCTCGTGCCGGGAATCGATTTCTCGAACGATCCGCTTCTGCAAGGGCGTCTGTTCTCGTACACCGATACGCAGATCAGCCGGCTCGGCGGCCCCAACTTCCACGAGATTCCGATCAATCGTCCTGTTTGCCCGTTCCACAACAATCAGCGCGACGCGATGCACCGGCAGACGATCAACGTCGGGCAGGCGTCGTATGAGCCGAATTCCGTGAGCGGCGGCTGGCCGAAGGAAACCGATCCGGCGCCGTCGGACGGCGGCTTCGAGAGCTATCAGGAGCGCGTGGAGGGCACGAAGATCCGCGTGCGCAGCGAATCGTTCGCCGATCATTTCTCGCAGGCGGCACTGTTCTACAACAGCATGTCCGAACCGGAGAAGGACCATATCGCCGCGGCGTATCAGTTCGAACTCGGCAAGGTGACGAAGCCGGAGATTCGCGCGCGCGTGGTCAACGAAATTCTCGCCAGTTTCGATGCGCGTCTCGCGGCGAAGGTCGCCGAAGGGCTCGGTCTGCCCGCGCCGAAAAAAGGCACGGCGAAGCTGTCGGGTCCGAAGGCGTCGCCCGCGCTGAGTCTGCTCAATCGCGTGCAACCGGGCATCAAGACCTGCAAGATCGCGCTGCTTGCCGCGCCGGGCTCGGACGGCGCGGCGATCCGCAAGCTGCAGCAGGCGTTGCTCGATGAAGGCGCGACGCCGATGCTGATCGCGCCGACGCTCGCGCCCATCGACGGTATCGCGCCGGACGCGACGATCGCCGGCTTGCCGTCGATCATGTTCGACGCGGTGATCGTGACCGGTGGCGCGGCCGGCGCGAAGCTGCTCGCGCAATCGGGCGATGCCCGGCACTTCGTGCTCGAGGCGTTCAAGCATCTGAAGGCGATCGCGGCGCTGGGCGCGGGGCGCGACGTGCTGGCCGCCGCGCATCTACCGGATAACGCGGACGGCGTGGCGACCGGCGACGACAAGCATCTCGCGGGCGTGCTGAAGGCATTTGTAGAAGCGGCGGGGCAGCATCGCGTGTGGTCGCGGGCGGCGCAGGCGGAGACGGTGCCGGCTTAAGCGAGCGGGAGGTGCATGCTGTCGATGCCGGCGATTGACCGTCGGCATCGATCACAGGCGTCAATCCAAATTCATCAAGTGCTATTTGCCGACCGTCGTCAGGAAGCTGAAGAACTCACGAATCACTAAGGGCTTGGCAAAATACTGGTTGAAACCGGCCGCCGATGCATTGTTCTGGTAATCTGCGCCCGAGTATCCGCTCAGCGCGACCAATGTCAATGACGCATTTGCACAACCCTTCCGCAGCGCTATGGCCACATCGAAACCCGGCATATCTGGCAGACCGAGATCGATAATGCCGACGGTCGGCACAAAGGAGGCGGCAGCTTGTAACGCAGCCGTACCGTCGTAGGCCACTGCGCACAAATACCCGTGCATTTCGAGCAACGCCGCTAGTGCGTCGGCGGAGTCCCTGTTGTCGTCGACGACAAGCACTCTGTGCGCACCTGCGCGATTAACCGGACAGATCACGGTCGTAGTTTCCGTTGCAGGTGGGTCCACCACTGGCAAAGTGATGACGATCCGTGTGCCAGTGCCCACGCCATCGCTGAAGGCCTCGACCGAGCCGCCATGGTCGCGTACGAGTCGCTGCACCACGGTCAAGCCGATACCGAGGCCGGCATCCTGACGGCCGATCGCCGTCGGTGCCTGCGTGAATAAATCGAAGATCCGCGGCAGCATGTCCGGCTCTATGCCCACGCCACGGTCAATTACCTCTACCCTCACCTCTCTGTCGGCACGTACTACCCGAATCTGAATCGTGTCAGGCTGCAACGTGTACCGTGCGGCATTGTGGATGATGTTGTTAAAAACCTGCTTGAGCCGAGCGGTGTCCACGCGCACGAAGACTGGCTCATCCGGGCACTCAACGACGACTTCGTGCCCGCGCCGGTTTAACTCCGGCATTGACATTTCGACGCCGCCGTCAACCAACTCGGCGATGCCGACAACTTCGGTTTGCAAATCGACCTTGCCTCGCGTGATACGTGACACGTCGAGGAGATCGTTGACCATGCGTGACAACAATGCCGTCTGTCGGCCAATGACTGCAATGGAGCGTTCAAGGTGGCCTCGGTCGCCATGTTCTGCCAGTTCAAGAGATAGAGAAATAGCAGCGAGCGGATTGCGTAATTCGTGCGCCAGCATCGCGAGGAACTCGTTTTTGCGCCTGTCCGCGTCCTCGAGGTCAGCTTTTTTCTGCCGCAACTCCTCGAGCGTTAGCATCATTTCACGATTCTGCTGCTCCAGCTCCTCGACCGGCGTCTGCGGCTTGCGCCGGGTCAATTGATCGACCCGCTCGCTCAGTTGACGACCGGATAAACGCGCCGTGCCGCGCGGAAGAAACATCTCCAGCGTTACCGTCGTTCCCTTGCCCGGTTCGGAATGGATGAAGAAACCGTCGGCCATGCGCCGGCTGCCAGGAATGCCAACGCCGCCTGCGCTGGCCTCCTGACGCCTGCCGGACTCGCGCAGCAATTCCTCGACATTGGAGATGCCCGGTCCCCTGTCGCTGATCTCGGCGACGACGCATTGTGAGTCGTCGGCAACTGTCGCGTCGCCGACCAGAAAGGTCAAGGTGCCGCCGCCCGCGAACTGGATCGCATTGCGCGCGATTTCCGATACCGCAGTAACAAAACGGGTGCGCTGCACGTTGTCAAGCCCGAACAGCTCACCTATCTGGCGCGAGCGGTCGCGAATCGCGACAAGGCTCAGGTTCGAACTGATGGCGGTCGAGAGGATTCGATGGCGCATATCAGGCTGCCTTGACAACGATGATCGTGGCATCGTCGGCGTCGCGAGCGAAATCCCGGTGCAAAACGCTGGCGATCAGGCTCGGATGCCGTTGCACGAGACCCGGATGACGGGACAGATTCCAGCGCGTGGACAGGCCGTCGGTCGTTGCGATGAACACGCCGCCCTTGGTCCAGGGCGCCTCGCGCTGGCGCACAGTGCGCATGTTGTAACCGACGGTGCCGTCGGTAGAGATCAGATGTTGAGCGTCGTCACCCGCCGTCACAATGGCGACGATATTGCCGACCCCGGCAAACGACAACGTGCGGTTCACCGCATCAAACATCGCGATGGCCATTACTGCGCCGCGCGTGGCCCTGATGCCCTGATGCGCGCGGCGCAATACGTCGGCCGGCTGATCGCGCGGGTCGGCCTCGTGAAACACGTCGACCGCGCGATTCGATGCCTCGGCCGCCATCGGCCCATGCCCGAGACCGTCGAGCAGCGTCACCCACAGACTGTCACCCACTCGGCGCACGCTCCACGTGTCGCCACATACGTCCTGGCCAAATTTCGGGGTCGACCTGGCGCCGATCTGGAAGCGCTCGATGCTTACATTCGCCACTCCCGGTGCATTGGCAATATGTGCGAGCAAGGCGGTGCCGCTACCCGCAATCGAATAGATGTCAAACAGAGTGGAATGCCGCTTGATGGTGCCGAGCCCCGCGCCGAGACTGCCCCCGGTCGAAAAGCCGTCGATCATCGCGGACGTCAGATTGGCGATACCGGGCCCGCGATCCAGCGCGATCATTTCGAGCGCCTGGGTGCCGCCTTCGTCGTAACTTCTGAGCGTGATCTCGCCCTGCCCCGCGTATTTGAGAATATTGGTCGCCGCTTCCGTGACGATCAGGGCCGCATCGGCCTGGCGTTTCTCCGACAGGCCGGCCACGTGCGCCATATGAATTGCCCGCCGACGTACTTCCGCCACGCCACTCTTGTCCGTCAGGCTTAGCGTCGCTTCCATTGAATAATACTCACTCGGGTGCCCTGTCCAACCGTGGACGTAATTTCAAACTCGCTAACAAGCCGACGCGCTCCGCCCAGTCCGAGACCCATGCTTTTGGCGGTACTGAAGCCGTCCTCCAGCGCGCGCTCGATGTCCGGTATGCCCGGGCCCGCATCCTCGAAAACCAGTTTTATCCCGGTCCGGCCAGCCTGGCTGACCTCCGAAATTGTCAACGTCCCCCCCTTGCCGTGAACCAGCGTGTTTCGGGCGAGTTCGCTCGCGGCCGTTACGAATTTCGTCCGTTCGAGCGTGCCAAACGTGAGGCGAGCGGCCCAATCCTGTACGGTCTTGCGAGCGAGGTTGACCTGGTCGCCCGAACGGATTTCCATTACGACTTCGGCTAAGTTAGCGATGGCGGCTCCCCTGCGTCGTCCAGCGATGCGCGGAGTAGAGCCATGCCCTTGTCGATGTCGAGCGCGGTGCGGATGCCGTGAAGCGACATGCCCAATTCCACTAGCGTAATCGCCACAGCAGGCCGCATGCCTACCAGGACGGTGGCGGCGTCCATCACGCGCGCCATGGCCGCGATATGGCCCAACGTGCGTCCAATGAAGGAATCGACGATTTCCAGTGCGGAAATATCGATCAGAACGCCCTTCGCACGCGTGCGCTCGATACGCGACGTAAGATCGTCCTGCAGACTCAGGACCAATTCGTCATGGAGCTCGACCTGAATCGACACCAGCAGAAAATCGCCAAGCTTCAGGACTGGAATCTGTTCCATGTCAAATGTCCCGGCTCACCGGCGCAACCTTACCGACCGCCAATCCGACGCGTCGCAGTGCGACCTTCAGCGCTTCGGCCAAGGTAGCCTTTGTGACCACGTCGCCGAGGTCGACGCCGAGATGGACGATGGTTTGGGCAATCTGCGGGCGGATGCCGCTGATGATGCACTCGGCGCCCATTAACCGTGCAGCTGCAACAGTCTTCAGCAGATGCTGCGCGACCAGCGTATCGACGGTCGGCACGCCGGTAATGTCGATGATTGCGATTGCGGCCTCGCTCTCGACGATCGCGCCGAGCAGGCTTTCCATCACGACCTGGGTGCGCTCGCTGTCGAGCGTTCCGATCAGGGGCAATGCGACGATCGATTCCCACAGACGGACAACCGGCGTGGTCAGATCGAGCAATTCCTGCTGCTGGCGCTCGATGATTTCCTGACGCGTCCGTTGATAGGCCTCGACCGTCAGCAGGCCGAGCTTGTCGAGCGTTAAGGTCAGCTTCCAGACTTCGTCGGCAAGACGGGCGGTGTCTTTTGGAATTTCCTTGCGCAGCGCATCAAACAGCGGTTTTTTCAGCGAGAAGATGAAGGTGGCTGTTTCGGCCGGCGAGAAACCCTGAATGACGCGTTCCCGCGACAGCGCGATCAGATGGACCTTGATAGGTTGCCATGCATCGCCGGAGAGATCCTCGTCGTAGTCGCTTCTGATCGCGCGCGCGAAGAGAGCGACAGGAACACGCGCGACGCCTCGGTCAGCTCACCTTCCGAGATGACACCCTGGCGGGCATTGCTGGTCAGTTGCTCCTGGACCCAAGCCGTCAGGATGGCGACTTCGTTCTTTTCCAGAATCGCAGCCAGATTTGTCTGATCACTCAATGTTCGCTCCCAATTAGATAGGCCTGTGGGTATCTCCGCGGATACTTCTACCCACACTACAGGTGCCACATCATACAGTGCGGTGAGTTGACGTTATGACTTTCTTGTGTATCGGAGGCGTCGTTACGCACTTTGGAGCCTCGATGGCGCGTACAGATGCTGCAGGGTCGCTCAAACAAGGGCGCGAGGCTGAACATCAGCGCGGCACGCACATGAACAGGTCGGACCTTCATGCCGATCGCGAAGCCGCCGAGGATCGCGAGGAACGACAACGCTGTCTTGCCGATCAGGATGCGCAGCGTGAGGAGCCGCAGGCCGAATTTTCGCTTCTCGTAGCGTCGCGATGACCTGAGGAATGCCACTGCCTTCCGATCCAGCAAACCAGCTGGCGCGTGACCCACACGCTGAACGCAGCGATCGCCCGCGTGATCAGTAGCAGCGACCACCACCTTTGTGGCGGTCATCCGCAAGAAGATCCCATAGCGGAAATCGATGAGCCGCGCGTACATGACCGCGACGAGCCCGGTCGCGACTGCGCCGAGCTAGAACACGCCGAAATAGAGCCAACGCCGCCGTCCGCGCTGATGAGAAATATTGGAAACTGACATCGGGTGTGCATCTGCTCGTGGCCGGAGCGCTCGCCACGTGGGTCCCGGCGAGCGGATGGCATCATCTTTCCTCGTCGGTCATCCCGCGCTCGCGATGGGATGGGGGGCGCTCCTCGGACCGCTCGTCGCAGTAGCGTCACTCACCTGCTCGTTCGGCAAAATACCTCTAGCAGGCATGCTGTGAAACGGCGATATCAGGTTTGGTGGCGTCGCGTCATTCATTAACTACACTCGGTGCTGAATATTGTCTTTGGCGCACTCTTTGTGACTTTCGCCATCGTGTTTTTCAGGACTGGCGGCCCCGACATGCTGTGGATGATGAACGGCAAGACTACCGCACGCGACCATAAACTTACGAGCTGCCAGAGTCGAACTCGCGCTGACATCTGAATGGAATGATTTGTGAACCACAATTGGCATCCGGCGCAGGCGCAAGTAAGATAGCTATGCCCTATTGACTGGTTGTGGATATTGCTCAACTAGGAGACGCGATGGCATCCCCTTTACCAGCCAAAGACGTGACGTCGGTACTGATTGCCGCGATTGGCATCCTATTCCACCCCCGTCCCGATCGCGAGGTATTGAAGGCGACCTGGGAACTCATCCTTGGTGCCATAGCTATCGACAGCGTACAGAACGACGACACGAAAGTCGTCGGACGCGAAGCTGGCGCTCGCGCAAATGCTACTGGATATACTGAACAGTGATTCGCCTGCATCAAAGCCGTCCTCGCCCTAAACACGTGCGCAACCGCTGAGGAAGGGTTATGAGCCGATCTCCTGGCACCTCATCATCTGCCATAAGAAGACGCCATGCCGCTCGACTACTCGCCAACGGACACAGCGTCCAAAGTGTGGCCGACGCAGTAGGCATTTCCGTCGATACGGCCCGACGATTCAAAGCGATTGTTGATTCCGGGGGTATCAAGGCGATCGATGAGATCAGCGTGGGCGGCAAGGGAGCATCCCTGGATGACGCGGCGCGCACATGGATTGTCCAAACTGTTCGGGGATCGCCGCGCCTTCACGGCTTCGAGGTCGATCAATGGACATGCCCAAAGCTTGTGACAGTCATCGAGCGTCAGTTAGGGATGCGCTACTCGACCGTCTACGTTCGGCAACTGACGATTGATCTTGGCGTCCATGATCGGATGCGAACAAGCAAGCAGCCCTACAATCGCCCGCCTCGCGTCCTTGACGACAAGGCGCTCTCCTGGATAGCCGCAACGGTGCGGCATTCGCCGCGAGTGCACGATTTCGATTTTGGCTTCTGGACCACCCCTCGGCTGATCGCGCTCATCGAGCGGAAGTTTGGCGTACGATATTCCCGCCGGTACGTGTGGCAGATCGTCGTCGAATTAGGTCTTGGTCACCTGCTCACCCGGCTGCGCAAATAGGCGCCGGGAGCGTTGCCCGAGTGTTGCGAGGTCTGGCGCGCTTTAGCGTCCTATGAGTCTTGATGCCATGTTTTCGTCCGCGTACGCTAATGCCGCACCGCGCCCACACGGAACTCGCACTCTGGCGATCCGGAACTTGCAACGCGCGACGGGGAGGATGGGATGAAACTGTCTCACAGGCTGGCAGATCCGGACAATGCCGGACCGGCGTGGGGTCTTGCCCTCGACGTCTTCATGGCTGTCGTCGGAGCGGGACTATGGTTTTACGCGACGGCTTCAGAGCCCCTCGATCATCGCGATGAATCCGTCGCCGCAACGGCGCTTCTCGTCGGATTATTTCTCGCCGACTACTCAGCTCGCGAACTTCATCATCAACGCCGTCGACGGTAAGTTAACTCGACCTCCGCATACTCTCAATGCCCTACGAAGACAGAAGCCTTGATGACGTAGCCCGCGCCGAGTTGCTGTGTTACCTCGTAGTCACGCAGCTCGTCGCTCGGGCTCGAGTCGGAGAATGGCTGCGAACGGATCATCTCGTCGAATCGACACGCATCTGGTTGACGGATAAAAAACGGCATTCCGACTGGAATGAGCGGGTCGATCTCGCCCAGCAATCAGGGGACGTTGCGAAACTGATCGTAACGCTCCCAAGCCTGCAAAACGAACGCGTCCTTGCCAGGCTATTTCTGGACGGTTGGCGACTCAACTATGGATCACCCGTCGTCCAGGGCATCCTCGATGTGTGTAACGGTCGGCTTATGCGAAACCGGCATGAAATTGCCCGAAGGAATGCAACCGGATGGCCCCCACAAAATCGTTCTGGCAACCGTGAGGCGATGGCTTTGGAACTGGCCGTGCGCGCTACACGACGTGCCCAGGGAAAGCGAAACCCGGAGGACGTTCCGGTCGACTCCCCGGAGTGGAATGAAATCCTTGACGATTTTCTGCTGGACCTTTATCGGGCCAAAGGTGGGTGACGTACCACGTCATCCTTCATCCCCCTTGAATGTTCAGACCGTTGAGTTAATACTGGTCCTGTCGCCGGTTTTCCGGCCGGCGATGCCTCTTAAGCCCGAGGGCCGTTTCAACGCGGCCCTCTTTTTTTGTGCTTGGAGATTCGAGCTTGCTGCATCAAATTCTGGAGAGCATACTTTGCACGTCGCACCTCCCTGCGACACTTTCTCGTAGTGAGCTCAGCCCGCGTCCAGCGGGCTTTTTTTATCTATGCGTCATTGCTGATCGCAACCGTGAGAAACGCAATACAGTGCCCAAAGCCGAACCGTTTGATGGACCGTCTACTGGCTTGCCTCGCTTGCCGGCGTGCTCACGACGGGCGCTTCGCTGGCCGCCACGTCGGGCATACTGGCTGCCGCGCCAGCGGCGTCGTTCGCGCGCTTGGCTGCGTCGCTGATGCCGGCCGTTCCACTCAGACCGGCGGATTTGCTCATCACACCACTGCTGCCAGCATTCAAGGCGGCCGGATTGCCGTTGTCGGCCCGTTTGCAGCCACCGGTCATTGCCGCGACGACAATCGCGAAGACCGCGAGGTCGCCGACACTTTGCTTTCTCATCGCCTGATTCATGAGGGGGATCCTCAATGCGTGCCTGCCGCCGGCGAACGGGGATCGCCTGCCTGGGTGCCTTGCCACGGTTGTGGTTTTAGCATCGACCGTACCCGATCTGCGGTGCCCGCGTACGGGTCCTGATATATGGTTTCCAAGTGCGCAAGGTATGGCAGTTGCTGGGTAGTGGTCCAATACTCCTGGACACCTCTAAAGGGGATAATCCTCCAACTGCGGTGAGAGATGAGCAGACGGAACCTGACGGAAGAATTCAAGGCTGAGGCGGTGCAACTGGTCGTTGCACAGGGCTATTCGATCACGAAGGCCTGCGAGGCCATGGGTGTAGGCGATACGGCGTTGCGACGCTGGGTGGCGCAGTGGCGTGCGCAGCAGGCTGAGCCGCCGCGTACCGAGATACAGGTCATGGCCGACCAGCGCCGCATTCGGGAGCTGGAAGCCCGCGTGATGGAGCTCGAACGGGAGCGCGAGATACTAAAAAAGTCTACGGCCTTCTTCGTCAAGGAAATGGATCGCTCCTCGAAGTGATCCGTTCGCTGAAGAAGGCCTGGCCGGTGAGTCTGATGTGCCGCCTGCTGAACGTGCCGCGAAGCAGCTATTACGCGTTTGCCAGCCGGCCCGCCAAAGCGGGCGTATCGCCCGCGCTGCTCAAGGACATGCGCCAGATCCATATCGAAAGCCGGCGCAGTTACGGCAGTCGCAGGATGTCGCGGGCCCAGCAGTTGCAAGGTCATGCGATCGGACGGCATCGGGCCCGCTCGCTGATGCGTGAGGCGCAACTGGCGGTCGCGCGTCGCCGCACGCATCAATACCGCAAGGCTGAAGGTGATGCGCTGATTGCGCCGAACCTGCTCGAGCGCCGGTTCGAACCCGGCGCCGTCAACCGGGTGTGGGCCGGTGACATCACGTACATCAGGACGCGCCAGGGCTGGTCATATCTGGCCATCGTGATGGATCTGCACTCACGACGGATCGTCGGCTGGGCGTTTGCCATGCAGGCAGACACCGAGCTGGTCATCCAGGCGCTGGAGCAGGCCCGACGCAGCCGTCGTCCTGGCAAAGGGCTGATGTTCCATTCGGATCAGGGATGTCAGTACACCAGCGAGCGATTCGTGAACGATCTGAAGGCCAACGGGATCGTTCAGAGCATGAGCAGAAAGGGAAATTGCTGGGACAACGCGGTGGTCGAGCGCTTCTTCAGGAGCCTGAAGAGCGAATGGATCGGCGAGCAGGAGTACGGCAGCCACGATAGCGCCCGACGCGACATCACGGACTTCATCGCTGACTTTTACAACTACAGGCGCATACATTCGGCGGCAGATGGCTTGCCGCCAGTGAGGTACGAAACTTCGATTTATTGAAAAGCCCCTTTGGGGGTGTCCAAAGAGGCTTGACCACTACACTGCCGACGGTGTGGATGCGCAACGGGGATAAATCGCCGCCGGAGGCACAAATGAACGAAGCAGAGCTGAGCCAGCGCCTTGAGGAAATCGAACTGGCGCTGGCTGCCATTGTCGATTCGCCGAAAGCGCCCTTCGTCAGCAGCTCTGACGGAGGTGACCGCGTGTTCCTGCAATTGTCGTGGGTGGTCGACTCGCATCGCGACACGTCGCTCGACGCCCGGTGCGTTGTCACGCTCGCGTTGCGGCGCGATCAGCTTGACCGCTATGCGTCGCTAGATACCGCGAAGCGGCGTGCGTTTCAGGAAAAGCTGGGCGCGTGGGTCCGGGAACGCTTCGACGAACGGCAGAATCCGCCAGCGCTTCAGGGCGATTGCGCGGTGGAACTGGATGTGCCGGACGGCTTCGTGTGATTAGATAGCCGCTGGTGTTCAACTGCGGCCGATAGCAATTCGCGGCGATCGGCGGCCTCTACTTTCTGCAAACGACGGTCCAAAACTACAAAGGCCGGTACGCGAGGCGTAACGGCCTTCTGGCGTACCTTCACTTACTTTTGCCGCCGCCGTCGATTCCCGCGCCAGTGCGCCAGACCTTGCGTCCCTCTTCGGAAAGGGTGCCGCTGCTGTGCGTACTGTCGGACTCCGTACCTTTTTCGGCCATGCGTCCGCCCGGTTGCTCCTGCGCTTTCTGCCTCGTATGTTTTTCGGCCGCGACCTTCTCGTCGTGGGACTTTCCCGCATGATCGTTTGGTTGGTTGCCCGCGTTATCGTTCATAACACGCTCCGCTGGTGAAATTGACTATTTCTCGTCGCATTCGCCATGCCCAGGCGATAGCGCGCCGGTGATGCGCCACGCTCCGCCAGTTGTTGAGAAACGACCCGAAGAAGTCGCCGATCAGGCGCGGTTTCGCGAAACAAAGGCATTGCATCACCGTTGCTGAAACGCAAGCCGACGATGGCAGCGTTATGGTCGAGAAGGCAAAGGAGGAAACTGGCGGCAGGCTACCGGGTCACCGCGCAAAATGGCTAGGTCGCGCTACGGGAATAGCTGTTGCGGGTGCAACAGGAACAGGCAAACCCTACCGTGCAAATAGCCAGCCAAGGAGCAACCCATGCCTAGCCCCCACGACCAGTTCTCGATGCAGGATCCAACAAAGCAGTACCCGCGGCCGCCGTTCGAACGCCAACCACAGCCCGCGCCGGGCCTCGCGCAACAAATGATTCCGAAGCCTGATCATGGCGAGGACAGTTACAAGGGCTTCGGCAGACTGGCCGGCCGGCGCGCGCTGATCACCGGAGCGGACAGCGGTATCGGCCGCGCGGTCGCTATCGCATTTGCTCGCGAAGGCGCGGACATCGCGCTGAACTATCTGCCTAGCGAGGAAGCGGATGGGCGCGAGGTCGCGAAGCTCGTCGAAGCGGTAGGCCGCAAGGCGATCGTGTTTCCGGGTGACGTCGCCGACGAAGCATTCTGCAAGCAACTCGTAGAGCGCTCGGTTGCACAGCTCGGCGGCCTCGACATTCTTGTGAATGTCGCGGGCAAGCAGGTCTACGTCGAGGATATTGCGGATTTGCCAACGGAACAATTCGAGGCCACGTTCCGCACTAACGTGTTCGCAATGTTCTGGCTGTGCAAGGCGGCGCTGCCGCATCTGCCGCCCGGCGCGACCATCATCAATACGACTTCGATACAGAGTTATCAACCGAGCCCGGGGCTGCTGGATTACGCGTCGACCAAGGCGGCCATCACGGCGTTCACGCATGCCCTGGCGAAGCAGGTGATCGGCAAGGGCGTCCGCGTGAACGCCGTCGCGCCGGGTCCGGTCTGGACACCGTTGCAACCAAGCGGTGGACAGCCGCAGGATAAGGTCGAGCAGTTCGGCTCTGAAGTCCCGATGAAGCGTCCGGGACAACCGGCGGAACTCGCGCCCGTGTATGTACTGCTGGCGTCGCAGGAGTCGAGCTTTGTGACGGGGGAGATATACGGCGTGACCGGTGGCAATCATCTGCCGTAGCCGACGAGAAATGTTCAATGGGAAGAACGACGCGCACGGCATCGCTCTATTACCGGCGAACTGGTGCGCGCATTCACCTTGGCTGGTAGCGCCTTCGTCGAATTGGACGGATGCGCGACGAACTCGCGAGTCACGTCCCGCTCAAAAATCACACTGTATGGATGAAGTCGGCATCCAGGCCTATCTCAATTTTTCTGTTTGAGCAAGCACGTAAGTGATGCATAAAGAGATCTGATTCTGAGGCCGCTATCGCGGCTGTGCTTGCTATCGACTGTTAGAATATCGTGCGGTTAGTGCTCCGGAGGCAATCGCGATTTCCAGCAGGCGTGGCTGCGAGGCGATGTGTCGCGTTCCCCACCATCGGACTTCAAGCGTTTCCTCATAACCCGCAGGCTCTGTTCGGACTGACGCGGAGACCGCTACGGCGCTGCAGCCAGCGAGTCTTAACGCTTCGAGGAGTCGGTCGCGCAAAAGGTCACTGTCGTACTCGACCGTCAGAAAGGTCGTTTGATGCCGGGGGATGCGCTCTTCGACGCTTTTCAGAAACCATAATGTCACCACGCCCAGAACAGAAGTCGTCATCCCTAGAGCAAGCTGCCCACCGCCAAAACAAAGGCCAACTACTGTCACGATCCACAACGTAGCCGCAGTGGTAACGCCTCTGACAAAACCGTCTTTTCGCAGGATTACGCCTCCGCCGATAAATCCAACGCCGGAAAGAATCCCCAAAGGCAGACGCATCAGATCCAGTACGGCGAATGAGTCGGAATGCTTGCCCGCCTGTGCGAGCAGGGCATTGACCTGAAGCATTGCGGTACATGCGGCAATACAAACCAGAAGCGTCGTCCGAAGACCAGCGACCTTTCCTGATTCACCTCGATTAATTCCGAACAACGCGCCCGCTATAGTAGCGAGTGCCAGTCTAACGGCAATGTCGAGCCACGATAATGTCAAAGGCATTAAAGCCACAACAACCTCCGCTCATTTTAGCTACGTGACTGAATATGTGCAGATTGTTCACTCGGATATTCAATCGCGAGCAAGTTTCAATCCGCTAACTGCTCCTGCAGGCGTGCGTCCGTGTAGGAGGTGAAGCCCCCGCTGCCGTAGAGCGGTACACATTCGCGCGCGGCGCCAAGTAGCGCAACCAGTGGCATGTCGAGCTTGCTTGGCTTTGAGATCAACGGCCTTCGGTGCGATGGCGCCCGTCGTCGGCGACAGCACCGAGCATTTACGTTCTACCGACCTGCGCGCGATCGCTGTGTCCACCCTGAAACTGTGCCGCCGGGCTTGACTGCGCCGTGATCTTTGTTTTAACGCGACCGACGCAGCGTCGCATCGCTTGCGTAGGGTAGAATCGGCACGGGGTGAGGGGAAGACAACAATGAAAATGATCGGACACAAACCTCAATTGCGCCACCTGTCACAGATTACTTCTAACTGTGAAACTTGGGTTTGCCATCGTTGTTCGCAATACTCTTCTTTCCAGATAGGTCTGCCCTGCTTTTTGCCATAGTTGGCTGCTCAATCGACGGATCGAATTAGACGCTCTCGCTGTGGTCACCGATTCAAACTTCTCAGCCGCACAGGTATCGATTTCGAGGCCGGCACGAGACTGTCTTTCGCATGATGCCATAGCGGGATCAACCGGTTACATTCGGGGTAGTAGCCCATAACGCAACCAGCCGGAATGTCGAAAGCGTGCACATGCATGCCGTGCACCTCGCGCGTCACGTCATCGGTAGAGGCGGTCGCGACGCTTACTTCGTCACCCTCGGCAAGATTGAGCCTCGCCATGTCGTCGCGGTGCATCAGCAGGACGTCACGCGTGCCCACAACCCCGCGAAAGCGGTCGTCCAGCGCATACACAGTGGTGTTGAACTGACTGTCGCCACGCGTCGTCATCAGCTGTAGCACATCCGGACTGCTGGACGTCATGTCGGCGTCTTCGTCAAGCGTGTCCGGCACAACAAAATTCGCCCTGCCGTTCGGTGTCTTCCATTCGCGAGAAGCGGCCGGTATCGGTCGATGAAATCCGCCTAGCTCGCGAAAACGCTTATTGAAATCGGCAAACTGATCGGGATAAGTGTGTTCGATCGCGTCGCGGATCGTCGCATAGTCGGCGACCCATGCGTCCCAGTCCACATTCGGGTTGGACGGAAGCAACGCCTTGGCGATGCCGGCGACGATAGCCGGTTCCGAGAGCAGCATGTCGCCGGCCGGCGCCGCGTAGCCGTGCGAACCGTGCACGCAGGCAGTGCTGTCCTCGACACTCACCCACTGCTCGCCGCTTGCTTGCCGGTCGATTTCGATACGTCCCAGGCAGGGCAGCAGATAGGCGACTTCGCCGTGCAGCAGATGGCTGCGATTAAGCTTCGTCGCAATCTGTACCGTTAGTCTGAGCGAGCGCCATGCGGCGTCCATCACCTGGTGATCTGGAATCGCGACCTGGAAATTTCCGCCAAGCCCGATAAAAGCTTTCACCTTGCCATCGAGTACCCCTTGGCAAGCCTCCACGGTGCTCGTACCTTTCTTGCGCGGGGGCTCGAATCCATAGAGTTGCTTCAGCTTGTCGAGCGGCGCGAGTTCGGGCTTCTCGGTGATGCCGACCGTGCGTTGTCCCTGTACGTTGGAATGGCCGCGAATCGGACAGATGCCGGCGCCGGGCCGGCCGATATTGCCCCTCAGCAGGAGCAGATTGGACAGCATCTGCACGTTCTGCACGCCGCTCCGATGCTGGGTAATGCCCATGCCATACAGCACCATCACGGCCTTCGCCCGCGCGTATTCGGCGGCTGCAGCCGTGAGCGCATCGCGCGTCAGTTGCGAGCGTGCCTCGATCTCTTTCCAGGTCGTCGCACGCATCGCGGCGGCAAACTCTTCAAAACCTTCCGTGTGTTCGGCGATGAACGGCGCGTCGAGCACGCGCGGCTTGCCCTCGAGTTGCGCCGCGTCGTCCCACTCGATGAGCAGCTTGCACAGACCGGCGATCGCCGACGCGTCACCGGCGATGCGTACCTGGTGATACTGGGTGCTGATCTGTGTCTCGGCCGGCGTCAGCATCTCCAGCGGCGACTGCGGATTGGCGAAAGTGACCAGCCCACGCTCCCGTATCGGATTGAACGTAATGATCTGTGCGCCGCGTTTGCGCGCGTCCTGCAACTGATGCAGCATGCGGGGCGCGTTCGTGCCGGTGTTATGGCCGAAAAAAAACATGCAGTCCGTATGCTCGAAGTCGTCGAGCGTAACAGTGCCGACCGGCGAACCTATTGTCTTCGGCAGTGCCACCGAGGTACTTTCGTGACACATGTTTGAACTGTCGGGCAGGTTGTTCGTGCCGTACATGCGCGCGAGCAACTGATAAAGATAGGAAGTCTCCAGTGATGCTCTCCCGGATGCATAGAAGACGGCTTCGTCGGGATCGAGCGCCCGCAACTCCTTTGCTATATCCACGAACGCGTACTCCCACGTCGTCGCCACGTAGCGGTCGGTGGCAGCATCCCAACGCATCGGCATGGTGAGACGCCCGGACGATTCAAGTTCCAGGCCACTCCACGACTCGAGTTCGGACAGCGTGTGGTGGGCAAAAAAATCAGGCGCAATGTGCTTGCTGGTGATCTCCCATGCGGTCGCTTTCGCGCCGTTCTCACAAAATTCGAACAGGTGCGGATCAGCGGGCTTCGCCCATGAACAACTCACACATGCAAATCCGTCCGGCTTGTTCTGATGAGACAGAATCGCACTGCCGTGGAGGGCGACATGTTCCTGAATCAGGATCGTTGCGACCGCCTTGACGGAGCCCCACCCACCTGCCGCATGCTTGTACGGTTTAATCGCGGTATCAGTGCTCATGCCGTTCGCTCCTTGTGTCTTCGGTCGTTTGAACAGTTCGCTGCCTGCTTGCACGGCTGTGCGTCCGCCGACCTGCAGCATGCCGACCTTGCTACTCCTTCACCGGGCAGCCATTGAAATGTCCCCTGAACGTGGAGGACATTTCGTAGGCCGACCTGCGCGAGCGCATGATGCCGCCAAGCGGTCGATGTGCGGCCAGGCCGTGCCACGGGCTGAATGACATGCCGTCGTCAATGGCCGCCGAGCGCGCGTCTGTCCAAGCAGCTTGAGGCGCCACGCGGATGCGCGCGACCGCAAGGTAAGGACTTTCCTCTTCTGGCCATTGCATAGATGCGTCTTCCACCGGCATTTTTTTGATGTCGGTGGCAAGCTGAACGCGTACCTCCCACTCCCCGCCCTGCGTGACGAAAAATTCGTTTACCGCGTCGCGTAACGCATCAGGGTGACCATCCACATCAAGTGGCGCATCGGTCAATGCAGTCAGGTCTGCAGAAACGGGCACCACGCTGAGCTTGGCGAAATATGGCCCATAGAGAACCGGCACGACTGTGTAAAACGTCTCGCCGAGAATGTGCGTTTCCGGGTGCCCGCCCAGACTCTTGAGCGTGCCGCTCTCGCCGCCCACTGCCTCAACCACCTTTTCCGCGCCACGTAGCACGGCCGACAGGATTTTCTTGCCGGTCGGCGCGCGGTCGGTTGTTTTGGCAAGGAGCCTCAGGTTCGTGAGAAACGCCTTGGGCGTTGCTGCCGTAAAGGCGGGCGCGTTGACTATGACGAAATCCTGACTTGTCCCGGTTTCGCTGCCCGGCAAACGCGCACCGTCGACGTCGAGAATCTTCAGTGCGAGACCGCGCGGTGTCGAGACGCTGTCGTCGAGCAGGTCCCCGGGATTGGTTGACAACCGCATCACGACCTTGTGGGTCCCGGGTTTCGCAAACACTCCTTGAGCAAGTTCGGGCGGCAGCCCGGCAAGCACCGTCATTTCACCGTCGAGCAGGCCGTGACTTTTGGCATGTACGCTGCGAACGCCGTGTTGGTAGTGCTGGGAAGTCGGTTCCAGAATCCCGTGCATGACTTCAACCAGTTGTCTGGTGGTTTCGGCTTCATCTTCGGGAATCTGTTCGATCGTCGTATTGAACAGCAGCGGGTGGACGGTGAGAGGGGTGGTCATAGAAACTCCGCGTCGATATTCGGCTCCCCATATTTCGCGCAACAGCCGTGCCTGTTCTTCGAATCCCGTTTTGCCCTCGCCTCGCGAAAAAATAGGCGTCGCTCCTGCCCGACTGAAGAGTAACTGACGCGTAACTAACACGCGTAATCCGACAGCGTTGCGGGCACACTGTCAAGCGTCTGCAAGGAACGGCCCTTGCGCGCACGGCAGGCAATCGCCGATCGAGACAATGCGTCGGAGCGCCGCTCTCACGCGGGCGGCGATTCTGCCTCGGAGCATCCCGATGACGAACTCCTATCCTCCCGTCAAAAATCCCACCGACGTTCGCCCCACCGACGACGATTCCACGCATCCCACGCCCTCCCCCGACGGCTCTCCATCCCATCCGCGCCGCGGCTTTCTGCAGCGCACCGGCACCGGCGTCGCCGCGTTGCTGATGGCCGGCGCGAGTGGCAAGACGTTGGCCGCCGCTGCGACGCCGGGCTCGCCGAATACCGTCAAGCTGTCGCTGATCCAGGACCCGCACACCGAGCAGGCGGAGAACACCCCCGACCCGAACGCCGAACCGGACCGTCGCGTCGGCTATGCAATCGTCGGACTGGGACGACTGTCGCTGAATCAGATCCTGCCCGCGCTGTCCGCATCGAAGTACTCGAAAGTCGTGGCGCTTGTCAGCGGCGACCCCGACAAGGCCAGAAAAATCGCCCGTCAGTACGGCGTTCGCGAAAGCGCTCTTTATGACTACACGACCTACGAAAGGCTGGCGGACAACCCCGAGGTCCAGGTGGTCTACGTCGTCTTGCCGAACGGCATGCATGCGGAGTACACGGTACGCGCGGCGGCGATCGGCAAACATGTGCTCTGCGAAAAACCGATGGCCAACAGCAGCGCCGAATGCCGTCAGATGATCGAAGCATGCAGGAAAGCGAATCGTCTGCTGATGATCGCGTATCGCAGCCAGTACGAACCGATGGACCGCATGGTCGCGCGTTGGGTCAGGGAAAAGCGGCTTGGGCCGTTGAGCGAATTCATCGCCGGCAACTCGCAGAATGTCGGCGATCCAGCGCAATGGCGACTGAAGCGCGCGCTCGCGGGCGGCGGCCCGCTGCCGGACGTTGGCATCTACTGCGTGAATGCCGCGCGTTTTCTGAGTAATGAAGAGCCGTATGAAGTGATCGCCACGACGTATCAGCCGGCCGACGACCCGCGCTTCAGGGAAGTCGAGCAGTCTGTGCATTTCGTGCTGCGTTTTCCCAGCGGACTCACGGCCACCTGCATGGCGAGCTACGCGAATCACGATTCGCGGTTCTTCCGCCTGCAGGGCGCGCAGGCGTGGGCCGAACTGAATCCCGCGTTCGGCTACAACGGGCTACAACTGCGACGTGGAGAACTGGTAGAGGGCAAGAACGCGGCAACGCAGATCGTTGTCGACCCGGTCGATCAATTCGCTCGCGAAATCGACCACATGTCGCTTTGCGTGGTGCGCGGGCAAACGCCGCACACGCCGGGCGAGGAAGGCTTACAGGATCAACGCATCGTCGAGGCGATTTACGAATCGGCGCGCAGCGGACGGGCAATCAAGATCGCCGCGCCGGACGGGCCCACTCGGGGACCGGCCCCTGACGAAGAAAACTTCTGAGCGCAGCACTCTGCCCACGCCGTTCTTAATCGGTCGCAGCGTCCATCGCTACAGACCCGAATCTGGGGAAAAACGGATGCGGAACCTGTCGGTTTAGCAACTATCCATGTCGCTGGGCGCGGAGCCGGTCACGTTCGCCCTCTCGCCGGCGGCGCTGTGGCTCGGCGGGTTCGGACTGGTTTTATCTTCGACAACGATCTGGTCCGCGAGATTCAATGCGTGCCGTTTCCTATATCGCGCGCGAGAAAGGCCGCTGTTCGGCTACTTGACGTCTACGCGACCCGATTTGGGGAACCGGCGGCCAGCACGCGCCCACCCGGATCGCCAGCGCGTGGCCCCACGTCAAGGGCCCAGTCCGTCTGTCCCCCGCATGCATGTTCCGCTCGATGATCACCTCGGTGCTTCCCGCATTGGCGAAACGCTGCAACCAGACCATCGATGAGCTGCGTCCGACGCGTTCGGCCTGTAGAGATTTCGGGAGGTCGCTTGATCCTGGCCTATCGCTCGGGGCAACTGGGGCATGGGCTCCGCTGTCCACTCAACGCAGCGAGTTTAACGTCTCGCCCAGTCGTTTCGAACGCGTGAGCCTGCGGCCATAACGGTTTATCGCACGACACACGTTTTTCCGATGCCTTCATCAGACCGCGGCCATGGCGACAAGCGTATCGCCAAACCCCCCGCGAGCCCGCGCAGCAGTACGGGCGCTCGTGATGACACGAGGCGCAGCGCTCCAGGCGATATGTGCACCGATCGCAATCAGGCGGTCGACCAGCGCAACGTCCTCGCTACACGTCAGGGGCGGAAATCCCCCGGCGCGCAGATATGCGTGCGCCGATACACCGAGGTTGGCGCCGTGAATGTGCCGGTGACCGTCGGCATCCGTATACGTCTTCTGAAAATGCTCGCGTACGCTTTCCGGATGCTCGCTCCAGTCGTCAACCGCAATTGAACCGCACACGGCATCCGCATTGAGCGCGAGCTGCGAAGTCAGCCAGCGGGCCGAGACACGGCTGTCTGCGTCGGTAAATGCGAGCCAGCGCGCGCCGTGGGCGAGCAGCCAGTCGGCACCCGTCGCGCGTGCGATGCCGACATTGCGTGCGTCCAGACTCAATGTTTCAACACCGTATGCGCGGGCGATCGCCCCGCTGAAATCATCACACGCATCCAGAACGACCATAATGCGTACGGGTTCTGCTGCCAGATCCTCATGCCGGGACGCAGTGATCAGGGCCGCGAGGCACGGCGCAAGCAACGCCTCTTCATTGTGCGCTGGGACAATTACGCCGAGCATACAAGCCCCTCTCGTTGGGCCACGGAGCGCGCATCGCGCGACCAGACGTCGATCCGTATGTCGTCGTCGACATGACGTGTCAGCCGGGCCAATCCGCAGCATGCATCGAAAAGCGCGTGCGCCGTGTCCGCAGACGCGCGCGCCTCCATAAACGGCCTGCGCCAGTGGCAGGCAAGTAGTGTCCCGTCGGGCGTAAGCGATGTGCTGATGCACGCGGCCAGCGCGCGTAGCTCCGTTGCGTCGAGATAGTAGGCGAATTCGCTGATGACGATCAGATTGAACAGCCCCGCCTCTTGCGGCCAGTCACGCGGCACTGTACGTTGTTCGACGCGTACGTGCGCCACGCCAGCTACTCGCTCACGCGTCAGCTGAACGGCGCGTTCGTGCAAGTCGACAGACAGCAGCGCGCCGCAACGCGACGCAAGCTCGACGGTAAGTTCGCCATTCGCGCAGCCAGGCTCGAAGGCGTTGCGATAATGCTGATGAGGCAGCAACGCGAGAGTCAGGGCGCGCTTGCGCTTCTCGTACCAGCCCTTGCGTAAGTTCCACGGGTCGTCGCTTTCGCGATAAAGGTCGTCAAAGTAATTGGCTGCTCCGCCCGGTCCACCAAATTCCGTGGTGACGTGTCTCGACTTCGCAGGACGCCCGAAGGGGTCGAGGTGACTTCTGGTCAACGGCCGCGCGGATCTTCTGATCATTGTTTCTCCTATCCTCGCCGAAAGGCTTCCTCTTTCAAGTGCTCGGGAATGAAACGTCACGCACCGTCCGCAAATGGTGTACCAGGTACATCCGATGGACCATTAGGTGACAGGAATTGAACGCGCCGTGCTTGACGAGGCCTGCGACGCGAAGCTTGTCTAAAATCGCGCCGGTAGTGCAAAAGACAGCAGGGCCGCTCGTGAATCGGCTATGACGAATCTCGCAACACGGTGGCGGCTATTTCGACGCGGAAGATTTGAAGCTGCTCTTCAGTCTCGCGGATTTTCATGGGCACAGCAAAGCACGCTGCACGGATGAAGGAGTGGCCAAGAGTCGGACCAGCCGGGTGGCGGCCGCTGGGGCGGCAGCCGCGCCCACCCATACGACGATGCTCTGGCGAAACTTTACGCGGGGCGCGAGGCGTGCGAGCCTGATGAGACGGACGTCCGCACTTCTATCTTGGTACGGCAGTTGCGCTACTGATTTGGTCAGCCATCTTGCCGTGTCCCCTCGATGTCAACCATATTGCTTGTCGACGATGATGAGGAAAATCTGCGGGCACTGCAGTTGGCTCTGGAAAGTAACGGCTATCACGTAGCGCTTGCTGGCAATGGCCGTGAAGCGCTGCAAATGGCAGTGAGATATCTACCGCAACTGATTATCACTGATCAGCAGATGCCCGAGATGGGGGCGCAGAGCTGGCGCAACAACTGAAATATTATCCGGCTCTTTCCGGCATTCCTGTCATCTTGATTTCGGATGACCCGGAGCCGGTCGCCACTCCTCGATTCTGGGCTGCCTTTTTGCGCAAGCCGGCTCCGCTCGACCTCCTGACGCGCTTGGCCGGCACCTTCCCGGCGGCGCGGCGAATAGAAACCCGGCCTGCCTAAACCCTGAATTAGCAATGCCCTCGCGTTGGCGTCCTCTGAATACGCGTTGTTGACCCTAAAGTGTACCGTCCGCCCCCTATTCAAGCGTGACCACATTGTAGTTCGTTCAGCAACGCCTGGCGCATTCAGCCCGGTCTTTGAAAACCATACCGTGATCTGGCGTTGACGCTCTTCCGTGTCTGGGCGCGTGTCAGACTTCGCTCGTGCTGCAGAAGCACGCTGGTGGACAAGCGCAAAAAATCTGGTGGGCGGCCCGCACGACGGCCGGCGTGGGAACACCGGTTGCGGGTGAGTCGCCGGTCCGTCCGTTGCGACGGTTTTTTGGCGGCGGCAATCTACCGATGACGACCGCCGCCTGTTTCATACACCGGAGTTTCATATGATTTCCAGCAGTTTCCAAGAGTCCGCTATCCCCGGCCACGCGGCATGGGTAGCCAGCGCCCAGTGCAATGCCGAACTGATGTTGAGCGCGAGACGTTTCGTTGAGCTCAACGCACAGACCGCAGAGACTTCATTCGCGGAACACTATGCAATCGCGGAAACGACGCTTGGCTCCCGATCCTTTGCAGAGATCGTGGATCTTCATTCGCGTTACTTCCCTACCCTGATTACAAAGACATTTGCTTATCTCCGGCACGCCGACGAGATCGTCGTGCAGGCGCAGGTAGGCGTTCTGGGCGCGATGCGGCAGTATTTTGAGACGATGACGTCGCTGCCCTCCGGCTCGGCACGCCTTGAAACGGTCGACGCGACCCCTGATCGGTCACAAGCCGACTCCCTACTGACCTCTCCCGGGCGCGACCTATCTCATCAAGTCCAAGCTCGGATCGTGGACGCTGCCGGTCAAATCATTCCGTCGCCTCACGAGTCGGACTCAGCGATAGACGACAGCCCTAACGCCAACAATAAACATTGACGAAGGGAGCTACAGGTGGACGCTCAGCTACTCGTCCCGCTGTTGGCGCTAACCGCGCTTGAGCTCGCGGGCACATCGCCGCGACATTGAAAACGCGGCCTTCGACGCAGCATGTCGTAAGCCTGCGAATCAATGCAAGCTGCCCCGCTGATACGAAAATTAACGGCTGCCGGATGTTCGGCGACCTTGGCGCTAGCGGCATACCAGCGTGCATTGCAATTAAGGGTCGGCTGATGAACCCGGCGCTGGGCTTCCTGACCGAGAAATGCGCTCCGCTTATCTGGTCCGAATGGTGGCTGTTTGCCGCTGAAGGCGGAGCGTGCTCCACTCCACTATAGCAACGGACATGTCGCGTCGGTCCGGGAACAGGCGTTGCGGTACTGGCGGGCACGACTCGCTCGGCGGAACGCTGCCGGCCGCCGCCCGTCAAATTTGTGCACAGCGGAGCCAACATGAAAAACCCGTGGATGAAAAAGAACCCGTTCCTCAGCATGTGGTTGAGCAGGGCAAACGCGATAGCGGGCTCTGCCAGATGCGATGCAACGGCCGCGGCGAAACGAGGCGCGGCCGCAGCCGTGACCGCGGCGCTCACCCCGTCTAAACCCGCCAAAAGGAAAACCCGTAAATCGCGGCGCTGATCTGCGAAACGGCGAGCCCGGGACGGTAACGATTGACAAAAGCGGAGCCAACCTGGCGGCGCTTGAGGACATCAATGCCGCGCGGGAGCAACCCATCAAGGTTCGTCAGGTGAAGTACCTGAACAACATCGTGGAGCAGGATCATCGTGCGATCAAACGCCGAACGCGACCGATGATGGGCTTCAAGAGTTTTCGTTGCGCCCGCATCCTCCTTGGTGGAATCGAACTGGCGCACATGATTGCCAAAGGGCAGATGAAAGGCAACGGCACCCGGCAAACTCCAGCCGATTAGTTTTACTCGTTGGCTACATAAGTAGTCCTATCATATCTAACCTTGATTGTCCTGCAATCGTTACTGCGACAAAACCACTGCGACCGCTGCGACGAAAGCGCTGGCGACGCCCGCCAGGATTAGCGGTCTCGTGTTGTCGAAGAGCGTCGACAGTAGCGACGCGCGAATGGAAGGACTGACGCCGTTGTGCTGACGCGCGGGCGTATCGAGTATCCGGTTAATCATGAGCTACTCCCGTACCGTGCCGCGCACCAGCATGACTGTCATCGGTCGCTGCGGCTGCGCCAAGCTGTTCGTGCTGCGCGGCGATAAGCGCCAGGATCCCGGCTGTCGTCGTGGGTTGCCCCGTCAGGTAGCCCTGCACGACATCGCAATCGGCAGCAACGAGCCATTCCAGCTGCGATGGGTTTTCTACGCCCTCGGCCACCACGGTCAGTCCGAAGCTGTGCGCCATCGAGATGATCGCCGTCACGATCGGCTGGCCCGACGCTGGCAGCGCGCACACAAAACTTCGATCGATCTTCAGTTCATTGATCGGAAAATGTTGAAGGTAAGACAGCGAGGAATAGCCGGTGCCGAAATCGTCGATCGACAGCCGCACGCCCGCAGCGCGGAATTTGCGCATCACCTCGGTCGCGAGATCGACGTTGGCCATCAGCAGGCTCTCGGTCAATTCGAGCACGAGCAGCTTTGGATGCAGACCCGTCTCGCCTAGGGTCTGAAAGACGCTCTCTCCGAAGTCCAGCTGACGCAATTGCCGCGCCGATACATTCACTGACAGACTGACGGACGCGCCCGCAGCCCGGTTCCATTCGAGTGCGTCGCGACACGCGCGTCGCATCACCCACATGCCCAGCGTCACGATCAGATCGCTGCTTTCCGCGATCGGGACGAACTCCGCCGGCGAGATAGGTCCTTCGACGGGATGCAACCAGCGAACCAGTGCTTCGGCGCCGATCAGATTGCCCGTGATACAGTCAAACTGCGGCTGATAGGCGATGCCGAGTTCGTCGTTTTCGATCGCGACGCGCAGATCGCGTTCGAGGTTCGCCCGACGCTGTGTCTCTGCGATCATCGCTGGCCGGAACGCGACAGCTGTATTTTTTCCACTGCTTTTTGCTGCGTACAACGCGACGTCTGCGCTACTGACCAGGCCTGCGGCATCGCCAGCATCGCCGGGGTAGCGGCTAAAGCCAACGCTCACCGTCACCCGGACGCTGCGTCCGTGGAGTTCGAGCGGGCGCGCAAGTGCCCGGATAATGTTCTCGGCCGTCGAATGATACTGATGCTTTTGTGCAGGGTCGTAGACGAGCACAGCAAACTCGTCGCCGCCGATACGGCTCACGATATCTGTGCTGCGCACCGCGCCGCGCAAGGTCGCGGCCACCGATTGCAGCAGTTCGTCGCCGGCTACGTGTCCAAGCGTATCGTTGACGGTCTTGAAGTCGTCCACGTCGATGAGAACCAACGTCAGGCCCGATCTCGTGCGAGGCGATAGCCGGACGCGACAGTCCAGTTCCTCGAAAAAGGCGCGCCGGTTCGACAAGCCGGTGAGTGGATCGGTGAGCGCCAGATATTCGAGTCTTCTCTCTGCATCGTTCAGTCGCAGTTTCATGCGGGTCATGATGAATCGGGAGATCAGCAGCGCAGAAGCGGAAGCGCCGAGCAGGAACACCGCGTAACGCGCGAAGTCCGTCTTGAGCTGGGCGGTCGTCGCGACGAGCACGACGGTGCCGAGACGTTGGCGGTTCAGTTCGATGGGCGCCGAAACAAAAACATCGCTGAACGAAAGACGCTTCGAGTGCTGCGCGGCTTCAGGGGTTCCTTCATTCTGCTCTAACTCCGAGATGCCTTCATGCGCGTAGAGTACGAAGCGTGCGCCCTTTTTGTCGAAGACGGCTGCGCTCTCGACATAAGGCAGGCTGCGTAGATGACGGAGCACATCGGCCGCAGCCTGCCTGTCGCCGAACATGAGCGCCGCCGACAGGTTCTCGGACACCATCGCCGCCTGCAGCCGCGCAACGTCGGTCAGCGACGCGCGCAGCGATATGGCTTCATAGATCAGAAGGACCGCACTTGATACGATCAACGCAATGGCCACGCCGACGATATTGACTCTGCTCAACGAGCGCGTCAGTTTTGGAGTCACTGTTTCATAGCGCTTCATAAGACGTTCCTCGCGAGGCTCAGTAGCCTCGAGCTCAGGGAAAGGTGCCGCCGGGCTGCCGCGGTCCTGTCGATATCGAACCGGATATGACTGTCCTCTGTGAAGAGGCGTACGACCCAAGGGCGACTGCCCATGTCGAAAGTGCTGATTACGAGCGCCGGCCGATCAGAAGCAAGATTGTCAGCGAGTGCTTTCGAAAAGGACGTGTCTTTCTCGAGCACGATGACATTGCACTTCCCGGGATTGTCGGTCGCCTCCAACGGCGCGACCGCCCACGGATGCCCGCCCGCGCTCTTGCCTGCGAGCTTTCCGAGTTCGATGCCGAGGCTGCTTTGCCCGTTGACGCAGGCCAGCAGTTGCGAATTGGCAAGCGCACCGGTCGGCCAGGTGGTGAACTGAGTGATGTTGTAGATATAGGCTGCCGCCAGCACAGATTCGTCGACCTGCGCGTGCGAAAGCGATGTGCACAGCCCCAGCGAAATCAAGGCCGTAATTGTCCAGTAGCGAACGGCGCGACTGACCCGCATGCTAGAACCCGTACACGAGCTTAAGCAGAAAAGACCTGCTCTGCTGGGCAATGACGTCCTGCGTATAGCCGGGACCCGCTGGATCGAAATAGCGGGTATTGGTGACGTTGTAGATCGAGAACGAAATGTCCGAATGGGAGATCAGGCGCGAAGAGCCGATCGACAGATTGCCGACACAATAACCGGCGGCGTGCCCCTGTTGAGCGAGCCGGCTCGATACACAGCGGATCTCTGTACCGATGCGTGCGCGATTCGACAACAAGGGCACCACCGCGTTGACTTTTGCCATATGGCGCGGCGAGTTCTGCATGATCGTGCCCGTCGCGCCGTCGCGTGCGAGTTGCCAGGAGTAGCTGGTCCTCAACCTCGCGCCTTTGGCGAAATGCTGCTCGTAGCTGAGTTCCGCGCCGTTCGCCCTCGAGCGATCGACGTTTTCAAAGATGTAGAGACCAGACGGATCGACGGTCTCCGAAATCAGGTTGCGAATGTCGTAATGAAACAATGAAAGCGTTGCGCGTCCCGCAGACCCGATCGCCCGCTCGTAGATGAATTCAGTCGTTGTGATGTGCTCGGCCTTGAGCGCCGGATTGGGCAACTGGCCGCCCGTGCCGGGCACGGAATAGTAGAGCTCGTATGCATTCGGCGCGCGATATGCCGTGCCATAGACAAGTTTCAGCGTGTCGGCCGGCGTCGCCTTGTACGAGAGCGCTAGCCGAGGACTGATGTTGCTGCCTGAAACCGTCTCGTCGTCGTAGCGCAATCCGAGATTCAGCATGAAATTCGCCGGCAGCGTGATTTCGTCTTCGACGTAGACGCCTGCGTGATCGCTGCTGCGTCGGTCATCGAGCAGCAGCGCATAGGGATCGACGTTGAAGTTATACTGGTCGCGATGTGCGTCGCGCGTGTAATCGGCGCCCACGACGAACTTGTTGTCGCGGATCGACGTATTCGTCGCGTTGATGTCCGCGCCATACCACAGCGCATGATCGCCATCGACATTGACTACCGGTCCCGGCGTGACGCTCGGGCTGCGATAGTCGTAGCGTCCCCAGTACATCTGCGACGCTATCGCGAGCTCCGGTGTGATGGTGTGGTGAAACGTGGCGTTGATGAACGCGTGCGTATCGGTTGTGCTGTAGGGCGTGTCGAAGATGGCGCCATACGGCGCGCCCGGTACACCCTTGGTCCGGTTCGAATATCCCGCACTCAGACCGAAATCGCCGTACGCAACTTTGCCAAGAAAGCTCTGGTTACGGTCGTAATCCAGCCCTTTCGCGACGCCGTTGTTCTGGTCCGGCGTATCGAATTCAGGGTAGTAGAGATCCTGCCCGTTGCGAACATATGAACTCGCGGAAAGCAGGATATCAGCGCCGTTCTCGCCATGCCAGCCATAGCTCGCGCGTGCTTTCTTTTCGCCGAAGCTGCCGGCATCGACAGCCACTTGCGCGCCCCGGATGTTTTTCCCGCTTTTGGTCACGACGTTGACGATGCCGAATAGCGCATTCGATCCGTACACGGCCGAGCCTGGACCCGGCACATATTCGATGCGCTCCACGAGATCCATGTCGACGGGAAAGTCGGTTCCGATCGGCGCCTGATCGTACACGGCGTCGTTGAGCCGCACGCCATCGACGAGCAGCAGGAAGCGGCTGTTGTAGTCGCCCGGGCGCTGGAATCCGCGTGCGCCGAGGTACGCGTAATTTCTGTCGTAGGTCGTATAGAGACCGGGCAACGAGGCCAACGCATCGGCGAGTGTTTTCCAGCCATAGTCGCGGATGTCGGCAGCCGTCAGCACGACGACAGCGGCGGGTGCATCGGAAATGGGTTGTGCCAGCCGCGTCACGCTGGTGACTGTCACCTGCATCAACTGTTCGAGTGGGAACGCCGAAAAGTCAGTGGTGTTTCCGTCAGGCACGGCATTGACGTGAGTCTCCCGAACCGGCTCACCAGCGACCGCAGCCGACAATCCACATAAGGCGATAACGGGAGTAAAGCGCAGGACGCGCTGGACTCGTCGCGCGAAACTACGCGAATTACTCATCGGCAATATTTACTCGCTTCAATTCACAAATACAGTCCCTTGCTCAATAACGGCGGATATTGTGTAAGCTTTAGGCATCTTTATTTAGGGCCGGTGCCATGCAGCGTTGCGCAGCGGAATTGCTTAGGAAAATTCTTTTAGAATAACAATCACTGTTATTTGGATGGCAACTTGGCGACAATGAATTCGGCTCGGATTGATCTAATGATCATCAGGTGGCAAAAAATCGCGGTTTATTTTTGCGTCGTCCGTCACGCCTCATTCCATCTTCGCGTTCACGCCGATCTTGGCGAGCTTGATTCATTACAACGCGCCGCCGTGCCGCGGTCCACGATGTTCCTGGTGAGGTCGCATTTGAGATCAGTTGCGCGTTGCGAACGCACATTTTCCAGGTACAAAGGAGTTCTTATAACAACCGTATCCACGCCAGAGGACGGATCACTCGTGCCGATCGTCGCTGACTGGTCGATGGGCAGCACCAAGCCGCACGCCTACTTTCCCCTCGGCCGCGCGACGGGAGCAGCGACACGCGTCTTCATCAATTTCTTGTGTAGCAGCGCCTAGCGCAACTTGAACTTTGTCGAACGCTGATACAGAGTGACGGTTTGTCAGCGTTGTTCGGACATTCCGAAGAACCAGCTGAAAGGCAGTAGTGGGTCGGCAGGAGGCATTGAAACGGCTCGTTGAAAGGCAACAGCTCGGGAATTTTAAAGCAACAGCCCCTTGGCACAGCCTTGCTGGATGAGCCTTTGAACGGCAACACACCGCGAGGTGCCTACTTGAACTTGATTTCGTACGACCAGTCGCCCCCAGCAGGCGGTCGCGCAGCCAGCGTGGCGAGCTGCGGCGCGATGAGGACCGGGATTTCTCCCGGTCGCGCCGGTAACGACGATACTGCCTGTCGACGCGACGACTTTGCACCTGCCAAGCGCCCCGCCATCGCGTTACCGCCCGCCGTTGCCGACTGGAGCCGACCATGTCCGCCGGGACAATTCGGGCCGAACGCTGAACGCCGGTTCCGCAATCCAGCTCGCGAAATCGTCCTGCCAGCGCTTCCACTCGTAATCGCCGAGAACGAACGTTTCACCGACACGGCCAGAACCGTCGTCGAAAAGGAACGCGTAGACCACCTCTGATCCGTTCCAGAAGGCCACGGCGTAGTCGGTCAGGTCTGCTGTCGTACCAGCCGGCAGGTCACGCAACATGGCTGCGAGTTGCGTCCCGAACTGTTCGAGAGCAAGACGGCTCACACGGGCTCTCCTGACCGTCGTGTCGCATCGGCTTGCTGGACTGTGCCTTGACCCGGTTCGGCGAAAGGATCGGGAAGGCAGGACTCAAGCCCTTCACCGAACCACGGGACCGTCTGCCGCATTTCATCGTAAGCGATCAATAAACGGCGCCCGTCAGACAGATACCCGCAGGATTGGAAAGAGTCGTCCGGGAATAACGGATGATTCTTTCTCGCCGATTTTTTCCGCGCCGAGCGCCAGATAGAACGGCGCGGCATTGGGATCAGCTTCGATCACGAAGCTCTTGATTCCCCTTGCCGCCGCCTCATTTCGGAGTTCGGACCATAGTGCACGTGCGACGCCTCGACCCATATGATCAGGGTGAACGAATAACCACCCGCGAGTAGGCTCATCGGAATCAACCGAGGCCCTGACCCAGAACCCGATTATCTGTTCTTCGGTTTCGGCGACGTAGGCAATTGAGCCTTCGATCATCCCGGGTGTGACTGTAAGATCGGCTTGCCACAGATCCAGCCATTCTTTAGGGTAGCCCCAGTGCGCCTTCGAAAGAAACGCGAGCTTCGTGAGTTGATCCGCATCCGAAGGGCGGCAGGCGCGTATCACAAACTGAGGGTACATCTCGCCTCCTGTTCAGCGCTTTCTGGCGGGCAACACCAGGGCAAGAGCGCCTCGTAGTCGCTCACGGTGTTCGCGAGCGGAAGTTTCTGGAACAACCATACGAGATAGCGGTATGGCTCGACGCCGCTAGCCTTGCACGTCTCGACGAGGGAGTACAGGTTGGCGCTGGCCTGCGCGCCGGCAACCGTATCCGAGAACAGCCAGCCCTTGCGGCCGACGACGAACGGCCGGATCGCGTTCTCGCACAGGTTGTTCGAGATCGGCCAGTTGCCGTTGCCGACGTAGCGGACCAGCTTGGGCCACTGTCCACTCATGTACTGCAATGCCTTGCCGAGCAGACTCGACGGCAGGATGCCCGGTAGATGCTCGACCAGCATACGCTCGATGATGGAGAGCACGCGGGCACTGTATCGGGCACGCAGTCGCTGCCGGCGTTCGGGCGCCCACTTCGCACTGCGTGCCTCGGCTGCGAACAGCTTGCCGATCAGCACGACGAAGCGCGTCGCCAGCAGGTCCGGCGAGCGTGCCGCGTTCGGCACCGACTCCTCGGCCTTGATGAAGCCGCGGCGCACGTGTGCCCAGCATCCGAGATGCACGAGCTGGTGATTGTGGGCGATGCCGTTGTAGGGCTCGTACCCGTCAGTCATCAGCACGGTGCCAGACTGCACGCCGGCATAGAGCTTCTGCGCATGCTGGGCGCCGCGCCCCGGCGAGTACGAGAACATCCGCACAGGCGGCCCCGAGCCGTTGATCTGTGCCCACAGGTAACTCTTCGCCTGCGGCCTTCGTCCCGGCTCCTTCAGCACCTGGAACGTGGTTTCGTCGCCGTAGATCAGGTCTGATTCGAGCAGCGCGTCGCGCATCAGGTTGATCACCGGTTGCGTGGCCAGTCCCACCCGCACCACGCTGGCGGCCAGCGTGTTCGACGAGATGTCGCCGCCGAAGCGACGCAACAGCGTGGCCTGCCGATATAGCGGGATACCGTACTGGTACTTGCCAGTGATGATCCACGCCAGCGCGGATTCCGTGAGCAGCCCGCGTGGAATGATGCGCGCCGGTGCCGGTGTGACCTTGATACCGAGATCGCAGCACAGGCAAGCGTACTTGACCCGCTGGTGCTGAACGACGCGCACCTGCTCGGGAATCACATCGAGCTGCTCGCTTGTCTCGACGCCGACCTCGACGAGGGCGTGGCCATCGTGCGCGCAGAACCGTTCAGACTCGGGTAGTTCGTGTCGCACGACCTCGCGTGGCAGGTTCGAATCGAGCGGTTTGCGCCCACGCTTGCCGCGCGTGTGAGCTGCGACCGATGTGCCGGGCACGTCCTCGCACGCAGGCGCGCCGGCAGTCGTCGCAAGTGCCTCGGCTTCGTTGAACAGGCCGAGCTGGTCGGCATGGCGCGCCTCGCTCGAAGCGCCGAACAACTCGTGCTTGTAGGCCCGCAGTTTCTCTTCGGCCAGATCGCGCTGGGCCCTCACGAGCCGAAGCTCGCCGCGCAGCGCGTCACGTTCGGCGCTCGCGGCAATCAACGCCTCGTACTTCTCGGCGCTCAGCATAACGGGGCTATTCGGCATGATCAGTTAGACCAGGCCAGGTGTTTGGTGTTCAGCTCATCCGCGCGTAATATCGCTGGGGATGCTTCTGGATCACGGCCAGATCGATTCCGTCGAGCAGCCAGTGCAACTGTTCGGCGCTGAGCGTGATTGTGTCGCCTCCGTGCGGCCAGATGAAGCGATCAGCTTCGAGTCGTTTGAGCAGTAACCAGAAGCCATTGCCACCCCAGCCGAGGATCTTGATTCGATCGCGTCGGCGATTGCCGAACACGAACAGCGCCGAGGTCATCGGGTTCAGGCGCATCGCCTGTTCGACCAGAATCGACAGTCCGTTGATGCCCATGCGGAAGTCGACCGGGTCTCGATGCAGATAGACCTTCAGCCCTTCGTCGAACCGGAACAAGGCAGCCTCCCCAGCATCTGGATCACCGTGGCCAGTTCATCGACGCTCGCCTCACCAAGATCGAATTCGACACCATTGGACAGGCGCACATGCAACGAGAGCGCCATCAACGACGGGGCTGGTGGCAATACTGCCGAAACGACAGGCACGGTCGACGCAGTCGTGACGACAGGAACGAATGTCTGCGCTTCACTCATCGGAACCCGACGTGCAGTGCCCGGAATGTCGATCGATACGCCGTCGATCACCAGCGGATCCGGCCTTGTTGGGGTTTGCAGCGTATGCTGCTGATGGCGCGAAATCCAGCGGCGCAACTGATTCGGATTGACGTCATGGTCCATGGCCGCCCGGGCGATCGATACTCCCGGCTTCAGACAAAACTCGACCAGCTCCCGCACGGCATCTTCATCAAATTCCCGCCGGCCATCGCGTCTGTGGCCAACCACCAGTCTGCTTCGAAGCTCCTGTTTCTCTGTCATCATGGTCTGAGTGCATGTGTCCACGCGGACACTTAGCATCTGACCTTCTGCCTACCATTGGTAGGGCGTCGTTTATTGACGGCTTACCATTGAACTACATCGTTCCGTTGATCGACGACTCAGATTGCGAGAACCTTACGTATCGCGCGCGCGAAGCCAACATCGAACACCGTGCGACCCCGTTCGTTCACGATCTCGCCATGGCTGCCTTCGCGTAAGCCATGTCTTTCGAGGTAGGCGGCAGAGACTGCTTTCTCCAGAGCTTCGCGTTCTGAGGGAGTGAGCTGCGGGCTGCAGACGAGCGTCGGCGGTCACGGCTGCAGCACGCGGGCATGCATGGGGCAAAGGTCGGCCGGGTGCGGTCAGTCGACGGCGCCACCTAGATCGCTGACAATCAGAGCAACTGAATCTCCGTCAATGGTGAATGATGAGTGGCAGGCCAGAAGGACAAACCCCCAACGACGTTCGCGAGGCGTTGAATCGAGTTGTCGATGAGCGGTCCTTTATTGAATTTCTGCATGGGCTCGCATCCGATTGGTCCAGTCCGTCAGGCGGGGAAAATAGGTCGATTGGTGCGTTCCTCGAAGCGGCTTCAGCGTGGGCCGAAGTATCCAGAAATGGTCTTCGGTTTTACGATGTGCCATCGAACCCGTGGCGCCGTGTTGCCGACATGCTTATCGCTGGCAAGGAATACGAGTAGGTAAGCCGAGGCAGTTCCATTCGCGCGTGTCGGTCGCCGTGCGGCCACTTTGGGACGTTCGAGCGCCTCGGATAGATAGTCAACAATCGGCCACGTGCCGTCGTTGGTCCAAGCCGTTAGACGGACAGTCAAAAGTCACTTGTGCATGCAACAGCGGACGCTCTTCGTCGCGCATTGCGCACCCGGAGTAGCAATATCGTGTGACACAGCGGCGCGTCAGTCCGTCGTCAGAGATCGTCGGTCGAAAGCGTTATCCGTTCACCAGTGCCAGGCAACGCTTTCTGCTCCACGACCTGCAAAAGCCGACGCTTACCAAGCTCGAAGGCCAGCATCAATTGTTTCGGAGTCTCATTCGCAGCGCCTAGTTTTTCACAAACCATTCCAGCAGGGATCGCAAAGGCACCGTATCCCCACCCAAAGCCGTAGGCCGAAAACCAAAGTGTCGAGTCGGCGGAGAGGAGGGGTTGCGTGAGGTTAGCGCGGGGCTCGTCCATGGTTGTCACTTTGACCGATTGAGATTTTATTTTTGCACACCGAACTTACAAAAGTCATCTCCGGGGGGCCTTGGTAACGAATTACTCGCGGGTGCCGCTATCCGCCATGTTGACCAACGCCTGACGCCCAGCCCTGCGGGCGGCGTCCTCAACCGGAAAGGTTCTTTCACTGAAAGCAACAAGCTTGAATCCGCTCCCCTTTGCACGCGGGACCGTGATGCCCCAATGCCAGCCACCAGCTTGTTCGAAGACATGCAATACCGGGGCGGTAGGCGTGTAAGCCTGAGAATTCATCATGGCGCATACTCCCGTCATATTCCGACCGCAGGCGCACGATTGCGGACGCTCGTTTTTAGTCTACAGATTTTTTGCTGCGCCGCAATATCTCAATCATCGGATAAATGTCAAATCATGAGGCGTCACAATTTTGAAATGATGTGCCTCGCGTGGCGCTGTCCAAAGATGACTTGCTGAGCGTTTGATCTGACGTGATTCACAGAGGCTCCATGGCTACCCGAACGATGACCGCCTCGGCCGGTGCCCGATCCGACCTTCAACGAATCCATGAAAATGAAGATTGCCAATCGCGCTCGCCCAAGCATCGACCCCTTCAACAGCCGAATCTGCGCGCATAAGACGGGCTGTCGCGACACGCAGGCGAGCGTACGTGTATTCCCTGCGCGCGCATTCCCGACGCAGATCGAATGTCTCTTCACGCATCGCTGACAAGTGAGAGGAGCCGAAGGAAGCGTAGCGAAGTAGTACACGGTTAGCGCACCCGTGGCAAGGATAGTCGAGCGGCGGAGCACGCGTCTAGGTGGGGCGATGACGGCCTGACTTCGGTCGTTCGGTCTCGAACGCGCCGAAAGTCCGCTCGGGGTCGACGAGGGAAGTTCAGCGCCGGTCTGCCGCCGTGCCTTGTACGGCTGACTCGTCCTTCCGGGTTCGGCCAGAGGCAGTCATTGGCGCCGCGAGTGTGCGGACCTTCGAACGTCAGGTCGCCCCCAAGCAACGGACCTTCGGTTCCCGATAGCATCTGAATTGCGAATTTGTAATGCAGACGACGTCCTTTTAGTCACATCGGATCGATACGCTTGCACCGTTGCCTGGAATGATCAGCGTCCTGCACATATCCATCCCCACGGTTTAATCGCACCGCTCGTCTCAATCACCGAAATTCACAAGCCAATGGAAACAGGTATGACGTCATCACGCCCCGCCCGGGCGGGCGCCGCGCCTGAAGTTCTTGCGGTATTCCTCAGGCTGGGGCTGACCTGTTTCGGTGGTCCCATCGCTCACATTGGCTACTTTCGGCGCGAATTCGTCGAGCGGCGTCACTGGCTGGATGACGAGACGTTTACCGATCTTGTCGGGCTATGCCAGTTCCTTCCAGGCCCTGCAAGCAGTCAGGTGGGATTCTCGATTGGCCTCCTAAGGGCCGGGTGGTTGGGTGGGCTCGCCGCCTGGTGCGGGTTCACATTGCCCTCCGTCCTGCTCCTGCTCGTTTTCGCAGCCGTCGCTCCAAGCCTCACTGGACCGGTCGGCGGCGGATTGATTCATGGTCTCAAACTCGTCGCCGTCGCTGTCGTTTCCCAAGCAGTATGGGATATGGCCCGGCGATTGTGCCCGGATCATCGCCGGGCCGCCATCGCACTCGTTGCCATCGCGGTGCTCAGCATCCTGACGACTGTCTATGCACAACTCATCGTGATCGCGCTCGACGCGGCGCTTGGATTCATCTTTTGCCGGGTAACGTCCTCAGCTGGCGCCGTCGGCATGCAACAGCACGTTCACGAATTCCGGGTGTCCCGCACCGCGGGGGCGCTTGCACTGACCCTCTTCTGCGTCCTGCTCTTTGGGCTTCCGGCATTTGCACAACTTCACGGTATCCAGGCCGTCAAGGTTTTCGACGGCTTCTACCGCTCCGGCGCGCTCGTTTTCGGCGGCGGTCACGTGGTGCTCCCACTCTTGCAGCAGGAGACAGTCGCAACAGGGTGGGTATCGTCGAATGTTTCTCTCACCGGTTATGGTGCCGCACAGGCCGTCCCCGGGCCGCTCTTCACGTTCGCCGCCTTTCTTGGTTGGATGATGACCCAGGCGCCGAATCATTGGGTCGGTGCGCTGCTGGCCACAGCGGGCATCTTTCTGCCCGGACTGCTGCTCGTCCTGGCGGCGTTGCCCTACTGGCAAGCGCTGCGCGCCCGCCCTTCAATGGCCGCTGTCCTCTCCGGCGTGAATGCCGCTGTTGTCGGACTGCTGGCGACCGCGCTTTATTCGCCGGTTTGGACCAGCGCGATACGCTCCGGCGTCGATTTTGCCATGGCGACGATTGGCTTTTTCCTGTTGACGCGCTGGAAAATTCCGCCACTTGCGGTCGTCGTGATCTGTGCGCTGGCGGGTATTGCCGAAGCCGTTCTGAAGTGAGCCGCCCGAATGTCCACGCTCGTCGATCACCCGTAGGGTTCTGACGACGGGACGAACGGCTGTTGTGCACTTAAAGCTGCCCTTTCCACTATCTCGGGCCGAGCGGCCGAAGTGGGTCGCGTGCTGTCGGTCGCGGCAGTTTCAGATTCGCGCAATTCTATGCTTCATGCATGAGGCAGCGATCGACCACAAAAGGACCTTCGCCTTTTCGCTACGAATGGCCGAACTGCACTCGAAAGCAGGCGACAGCAATCTGACTGCTCCCACTCTTGTAGGGCGTCGGTGTCAGTCCAGACGCCTGTCCAATGTGGTGGTGGCTGAAGCGCCGTCAGTTGCAGCCGTGGCTGTTCGCGGTCCGATAACAGCTAGTCCCGCCGGGGCCGTGAACCACACCTTTGCCGTTCATGGTCTTCGCCTCGCCGCCGTGGTTGGTCTGAGTGGTCCGCACCCCATTCTGGTTCGTCCGAGACGTCCACGCCGTCCCGGTGTTCCGGTTGTAGCCGCCCGCGGTCTGCCCATTGCCGCATACGGTTTCACCGCGGGAGTTCGTCGCTCATTCGGCAAATGCGTTTGAGGTCACCACTAAGCACGCGAGTATCAACAGAGCCTTCATAATTGTCTCCTGAGGGGCGCGCCAGAAGACGATCTGCGCGTGCCGACTAAATCCTCATCACGGTGACGGCCCATCCGGTGCTAGCCGCCGTCTATCAGTTTAGGTCTTTTAGCGTTGGTGCCGGCACAGCCACAGGTCAAGAATTCACAAGATGTGCGCCCGATCGTGTGCGGACGTATTAGTGCGTTGACCTATGTCGCGCTGTTTCTGGGCGCGCTAAGCCGCCGCTGAAACTGAAGGAGATCTGGGCGATCCGGATTCGCCTGCAACTGGCCGCAAGAACGCGCGATCTGGCGATGTTCAACCTCGCCATCGACAGCAAGTTGAGAGCGTGCGACCTGGCCAAACTGCGAGCGCGCGATATCTGCCTTGGTCAGCGCGTTGCGTCACGAGCAACGGTGATGCAGCAGAAGACGCTACGGCCGGTTCAGTTCGAAATCACTGAGCTAACCAGAGATATGCGCCATGAAAGCTGACGCCGCTACCGGGTTCTAGCTGCGCGTTTGTCGAAGAAAATGCGCACGCTGCATCCGTTCTCCCTCAGCCCACGTATAGAACGTTTGCCGTCCCGCCAAGGTGCTTATCGTCGCACTTGAGAAAACGGCGTCGCGATGGCTTCCTGAGGAGACAATTCATGAAACGGTTCGTTGGCATCGTGTTGGCCGCGGCAGCGCTGGTGGCGCTCACTGCCTGTGGCGGCGGCAATGATCTGAGTCCACCGGTGGTTCAGCACCCCGAGAATCAAGCAATCTGGTCGGCACTCGGCGGTGACTCGGCCGCCCCGGCAGCCGTGGCCGGCGTCGTGAACGCGGCTGTCGCCGGTCTATTGGCAGATCCGGTCGAGGCGCCGTATTTTGCGGCGGTAACAGGCAACACCAGCAAAAACAGTGCGGCCCATGACACCGCCGCGCGGTTGGAAGCATGTCTTACGCTGCAGTTCGAATCTCTCCTCGGGGGGCCGTATACGTATCCAGGACCGGTCAAGGTTGCCGGTGATGTCGACGCCCAACCGGAAATGTGTCAGGACATGACGACCGCCCATAACGACGTCGGCGTGCCTGGCTGCGTGTTCGATCAGTTCATGGTGGACCTGGTCGCGACGTTGCAAAGCAAGCTACCCGCCGCGGACTTTGCCGCCTTGACCTCGACGACCAATGGAACCTACCCGCTCACCGCGACCAATTCCGCCGGTATCCCGGTTGGCACAAAGTTCCAATATAGTGCGGTGCCGACTCTGTTCAACCTGCGCAGCACTATCACGAACGCTACGCCCGGAGGCCCGCTTTATCTGCCTCCTACGGTTGCGACATCATGCTCCGGCTAACGGCGGCGCGAAGCACGCGCAATATGGCTGGCCTCATTGCAGCGACGTGCGTGAGCGTCGCTGCAATTGGCTGGATGCATACGTCGCAGGGGCGGCAGCTTCTGGCTAAACTCGGCGTCCCGTGCCCAGTCGATACGGTCGATTCAAAAGTCGTCGTATCCATGCGGGACAACGCCATTTTGAGGAAAAGAGGCTCGATTGCGGCACCGGACCGTCCGGCCCTCGGACTGCAGCTCGATCGCAGTACGGAGACGGAAGTGGCCGAACAGATGGCCCGCGACAACGTGCATTGCGACGAGATTTCACGTGGCTTTCGCTATCTGCGCTGTCGCGGCGTACCGGCGCAACTGCTTCGCACAAACGGCCCGCCTGTGAGCGAAATATGGTTCAGCTTTAAACCGGACCGCACACTCATGGCGATCAATCTGTACCGCCGGGACATGACTGAATCCGAGACTAGGCAGAGCTGGCGGATCGCCTTGCAAAAACTGCGCGAAGCCCTTGGAGTTCCGACGGCGACGACCGGCGATACCACATTGACCTCTCTAATGGAAAAACCCGTGGCGGTGGCAAGGGTGGAATATGCGTATTCAGATTATGTTGCGACGGTCACAGCATCTCACTTGCCCTATGGAGGCTTGGCAGTGCGAGAACAGTATATGTCGGCAATGGCGACGCAATAAAGATGGATGCTGAAAGGGAGCACCCGACATCACTTCGGGTCTTCCTCGAGCGTGCCAGCGTCGTGTCGTTCGGGAGCGCTGACAAGGTAGCGACGGCCAAGTCTTCCCAGTCATGCTCCCTTGACTTACTACTGTAGTTTGCATAAGCGCGTCGACTCCAACGCGCTTATGTAGCCCACGTGGCTGTAGTAAGTCTTAGAGCGGCTGCTCAGGATTGCCGGGAGAATGGCTCCTGCGGGTCGTCAAGCGCCTCTCACCCTCCTTCAGCGAAGCGGTGTCGGCAAGTTGCTGGGACGTAACTGCGCCGCCCGGTGGTCCCTTGAATATCCGCTTATCCCGGCAGTCCCGTCAATTCCGTACTTTTGCGTCTGGCTAATTGCATGCTAGTCCAACGAATGCGGTTTCCTGGCAGCCCGGCGTCGCCTATCTAAAAGTTGGGATCTTGGGCTAAGATACCTGTATATTTATACAGTATTATTGGAGCCTGATCGTGACTCGGACTGCCACAGCCGGACAGCAGTTACGCACCCCCGAAGAACGGGCGCGTTCCATCGATGGTGCCCTCGACACAACTATGTATTCGGAGGCGGGGGGAATAACCCTTTGGCGGGGCTCCCAGCTGGGCGGTCGGCACACGCGCGTCGTGGTGTCTGGCAGCCCGCAGCTCGACGCTGGAATGCCGGGCGGTGGCTGGCCTCGTGGCGCGCTGACTGAGCTGCTCGTCTCAGGTCACGGCGTGGGCGAAATGCGGCTTCTTCGTCCTGCCCTTGCAGCAATCGCCGACCGGCCCGTCATGCTGTTGCAGCCACCGCACCGCCTTCAGCCGGCGGCACTGGCAGCTTGGGGCCTATCGGCAGAGCACGTGCGCGTGCTGCACGCCGGGAAAACGGCCGACGCGCTGTGGGCCGCCGAGCAGATCCTGCGCGCGGGCACCACCGGTGCGCTGATCTTCTGGCAAAACCACGTGCGGCCGGAGTCGCTGCGCCGCCTTCATCTCGCGGCGCAGACGTCCGACACGTTGTTCTTCCTGATCAGACCACTGGCGGCCGCGAGCGACGCTTCCACCGCGCCGCTGCGACTTGCGCTGCGCCCGGTGCGCGACGGCGTGAATGTGGAGTTTGTGAAGCGGCGTGGGCCGCGGCGCGACGACACGCTTTCTGTACTGCTCTCCCCTTCGCCCATCCTGAATGTGAATCGAAATGCAAGTGTGGATCGGCGTTCACCTCCCGCTACTGTGCCTCGAAGTGTTCCGGCCGAAGTGGTCGCGTGATGCGGGGGCGGCCCTCGTCGTGCTCGATCGCGAACGGGTGCTCGTGCTCGACGATGTCGCACGCGCTGCGGGCGTACGGCCAGGCATGCGGCGCGGCGGCGTTCTGACCATGGCTCCGGACGCGCAGTTGCGCGAACGTGATCCGGCGCGCGAACACGCCACCACCGTTGCACTGGCGACGGGCCTCATGCAGTTCTCACCGCAGGTCGCACTTGCCGCCGAAAACACGGTGCTGGTTGACGTCTCCGCGAGTCTGCGGCTCTTCGGTGGCGTGCGCGCGCTTCTGCGCGCCATGAAGCGCGTGGCGGAGACGATCGGCGTGACTGGATCGTTTGGCGTCGCGCCGACTGGCGACGGCGCGTGGCTGCTCGCGCGGCACGGCGGCGGCCGGGCACTCTCACAGCGATCGCTATTGCGCGCGCTGTCGGCACTACCTGTTACCCTCCTGCCGCCAGCCCGTAAATTCGCCGAATGGTTTACCGGCATCGGATGCGAGACGATCGGCGAACTGATGCGACTGCCGCGCGCGGGTCTGAAAAAACGCTGCGGCGTCGCGTTGATCGAACAGCTTGATCGCGCGACCGGAGGTGCGCCCGAGGCACATGAGTGGCTTGAGTTGCCGCCGACTTTTTCTGCGCGCGTGGAAATGCCGGATCGCATCGAACACGCCGAAGCCTGTCTGTTCGCCGCGCGCAGGTTGATCGCGCAGATGACGGGATGGCTCGTGAACCAGCAGCTGGCGATCGTCCGGCTCGGCGTCGTGCTCGAACACGAACGCGGCCGCGCGGCTATCGAGCCAACGACGATCGATATTGCGCTCGCCGAGCCGACATGGCGTGAGGAGCATGTCGTCAGGCTGTTACGCGAGCGGCTCGCGCGCGTTGATCTGGCTGCTGCGGTGATTGCGATCGGGATCGAGGCACGCGACGTTCAGGCGGCAGCGCCCGAATCGGATTCGCTCTTTCCGGAGCCTGGCGGCTCGCCGGCAGATCACGCGCGCCTGATGGAGCTGCTCGTCGCACGCCTCGGTCCGGAGAACGTCCTGCGGCCGGCGCCGGTTGCTGACCACCGGCCCGAAGAGGCCGCGCGCTGGGTGCCGCTCACCGACGCCGCGAAGTGGGTGGCACCGCCGAGCGACACGCCCCGACCGGTCTGGTTAATGGAAAAACCCGTGAAGCTTCTCATGCGTGCACACCGGCCGTTTTACGGCACGCCGCTGCGCATGGTGTCGCCGGGCGAGCGCGTCGAGGCCGGCTGGTTCGCGGGCGAACTCGTCACACGCGACTACTTCGTCGCCGAATCCGACGACGCGATCTGCTACTGGATCTACCGGGAGCGCGTCGGCAGTCGCGACGATGAGGAAGCGCGCTGGTATCTGCATGGGCTCTTTGGCTGAACGATCATGGATACCGCGTCATTCGCCCTGCCCGGCTATGCCGAGCTGCAGTGCTCTTCCAACTTCTCGTTCCTGCATGGTGCTTCGCACGCGGAGGAACTGTCGACGCGCGCCGCGCAACTTGGATACGAAGCGATCGCGATCACTGACGAATGCTCGCTCGCAGGCATTGTGCGTGCGCACGTCGCGGCAAAGGAAGCGGGCATCAAACTGCTGGTTGGCGCGCGCTTTCGCCTGACCAACGCCGACGGCTCGCCGGCGATCAATCTGCTCGCCATCGCGCAGAACCGCGATGGGTACGGAAACCTGTCCGAACTGATCACGCTCGCTCGTACTCGCACGGCAAAGGGTGCCTATCTGCTCACGCCGCGCGATCTGGATCACGGCGAAGCGCCCTGGTCCCATCTGCGCGGCTTGCCTGACTGCCTCGTCGTCGTGTTGCCGGATTTCCCTGCATCGGCCGCGCGACTGGACGCGCAGGTCGAATGGGCCTCCGAAACGTTTCCCGGTCGCGTCTGGGTTGCATTGACGTTGCTCGCGCGTGCAATGGATGACATCCACCGCGACGTGGTGGAGACCGTGGCGATGCGTCATGACGTGCCGGTAACTGCGACGGGCGACGTGGTCATGCACGTGCGTTCGCGCAAGCCCCTGCAGGACACGCTGACCGCGATCCGCGTCGGGCGGCCGGTCGCCGAATGCGGATTTGACCTTGCGCCGAATGCTGAACAGCACCTTCGCTCCAGGTTGCGGCTCGCGAATCTCTACCCCCGCGCTGCGCTGTCGGAAACCTTGAACGTTGCGAGCCGGTGCTCGTTTTCGCTGGATGAACTGCGGTACGAATACCCCGACGAACTGGTGCCGCACGGCACGACGCCGACTGCGTATCTGCGGCAGGAGACTTACATCGGCGCGCAGCGGCGCTATCCTGCCGGTATTCCACACAGCGTGCAGGAACAGATCGAGCACGAGCTCGCGCTGATCGCGGACCTGAAATATGAGCCCTATTTCCTGACCGTCTATGACATCGTGCGCTTCGCCCGTAATGCCGGAATACTGTGCCAGGGCCGCGGATCGGCGGCCAACTCGGCGGTCTGTCATTGCCTTGGCGTGACCGAGGTCGATCCCGCACGAAGCAGCATGCTCTTCGAGCGGTTCATCAGCAGGGAGCGCGGGGAACCGCCGGATATCGACGTCGACTTCGAACACCAGCGCCGCGAAGAAGTTATCCAGTACATCTATGCAAAGTACACGCGCACGCGTGCCGCCATTGCGGCTGCCGTCACGACCTACCGGCCACGCAGCGCGATCCGCGAGTCGGGCAAGGCGCTCGGGATCGATCTGTCCATCGTCGATCGCGTGGCGAAGGCGCACCATTGGTTCGATTCGAGTCAGGATCTGCTCAGGCGTTTCGCCGAGAGCGGGCTTGACGCGGAAACACCGCTGATCCAGCAATGGGCGACGCTCGCGATGCAGCTACTCGGTTTCCCGCGACATCTCTCACAGCACAGCGGCGGGTTTGTGATCGCGCGCGGGAAACTTTCCCGGCTCGTCCCAATCGAGAACGCGTCGATGCCGGACCGGAGCGTCATCCAGTGGGACAAGGACGATCTCGAAGCGCTGGGGCTGCTCAAGATCGACGTTCTTGCTCTCGGCATGCTGTCGGCGATCCGACGCGCGCTCGATCTCGTTGCGCAGCAGCGCGGCGAGCCGTTCGAACTGCAGGACATACCTCCTGAAGACCCGGCCACCTACGAGATGATCTGCTGCGCCGACACCGTCGGGGTTTTCCAGATCGAATCGCGCGCGCAGATGAGCATGCTGCCGCGGCTGCGCCCGCGCGTTTTCTACGATCTCGTGATCGAGGTCGCGATCGTGCGTCCGGGCCCCGTACAGGGCGGCATGGTGCACCCGTATCTGCGCCGGCGTCAGGGCCTTGAACCCGTGTCATTCCCAAGTCCTGATGTCGAGAAAGCTCTCGCGCGCACGCTCGGCGTGCCGATCTTCCAGGAACAGGTGATGCAGGTGGCGATGCTCGCGGCGGGCTTTTCCGCCGGCGAGGCTGATCAGCTTCGCCGGGCGATGGCCGCGTGGAAGCGCAAGGGCGGCCTGCAACACTATTACGACCGCATCGTGAATGGCATGCTGGAGCGCGGCTATGACCGCGAATTCGCCGAATCGATCTTTGCGCAGATCCAGGGCTTCGGTGAATACGGCTTCCCTGAAAGTCACGCGGCCAGCTTTGCGCTGCTCGTGTATGCGAGTGCCTGGCTCAAGTGCCACGAGCCGGCTGCGTTCCTTTGTGCGCTGCTTAACAGCTATCCCATGGGTTTTTACTCGCCGTCGCAGCTTGTCCAGGATGCGAGGCGGCACGGCGTGATCGTGCTGCCCGTCGATGTCACCGTGAGCAACTGGGATTCGACGCTCGAAGGAGACGGCTCAAACACGCCGGTGCGTCTGGGGCTGTCCCTCGTGCGCGGCATGAGAGCGGAGGCGGCAGCACGTATCGAAGCGGCGCGAGCGGTACGCGTGTTTGCTTCGACTGCTGATCTGGCGAACCGCGCGCAGCTCGACCGGCACGACCTGCAGGTGCTGGCTGACGCCGACGCGCTCGTGCGCCTTGCCGGCAACCGGCGGCAGGCACTATGGAGCGCGGTCGCGGCGGTACCGGACCGGGATCTGTTGCGCGGCGCTGCGCGCGATGATGCCACACCCTCGCTCTCACCACCGAGCGAAGGCGAAGGCATCATCGGCGATTACCGGTCCACGGGGCTGACACTGAACCGGCACCCCGTCGCGCTGCTGCGCCCGCTGCTGCTGAAAAAGCGGCTGATGCCCACGCACGTGCTGATGCGCTATCGTAATGGCCAGCTGGCGCGTGCGTGCGGCATCGTCACCGTGCGGCAGCGGCCCGGCACGGCAAACGGCGTGATGTTCATGACCCTCGAGGACGAAACCGGATCGGTGAATATCATCGTCTGGAAGTCAGTACTTGAAAAATTCCGGCGCGAGGCGCTCGGCGCATCCCTGCTGGCGGTCTATGGCGTGTGGCAGCGCGAGGGTGAGGTACGGCATCTGGTTGCCCAGCGGCTGGTCGACGTTTCTGACCTGCTCGGAACGCTCCGTACCGTGAGTCGCAACTTCTGCTGAATCGCTTGAGGAACTTAAAATGGATGTGCGCGTGGGTACCGCCAGCTGGACTGATCCGACGCTGATCAAAAGCAAGAAATTCTATCCGCCGGGTTGTACGAGCGCCGAGGCGCGACTGCGTTTCTACACGAGTCAATTCCCGACCGTTGAGGTCGATTCAAGTTATTACGCGATGCCGAGTGCTTCCAATTCGGCTTTGTGGGTCGAGCGCTCGCCGGCGGACTTCGTCTTCAATATTAAGGCATTCAGGTTATTCACCGGCCATCAGACGGCACGCGACATGTTCCCGAAGGACATGCAAGCCGCCCTGCCCCAGAACGGCAAGAAAAACCTGTACTACAAAGACGTGCCGGACGACGTCCGGAGCGAATTGTGGCGCAGGTATCTGAAAGCGATCGAGCCATTGCGCGCGGCCGGAAAGCTCGGTGCGGTGCACTTCCAGTTTGCGCCGTGGGTGACGAGCGCGCCAAGGGACGTTGCGCACGTCGCCCATTGTGCTGAGTTCATGGCCGGCTATACCGTTGCCGTCGAGTTTCACAACAGATCGTGGTTCGACGAAAAGCACGCTGCCTCGACGCTTGCATTCGAACGCGAGCGTGGTCTCGTCAACGTGATCGTCGACGAGCCACAAGGTTCGGGTAACAGTATTCCATCGGTGTGGGAGGTGACGAACGATCAGCTTGCCCTGGTCCGCCTTCATGGCCGTAATCACGAGACCTGGAACATCAAGGACGCAGCCGCGGCCAGCGACCGGTTTAACTACGACTATAGCGATGAAGAGCTTGCCGGGCTCGCCGACGAGATCAGACGGATAGCCGCGCTCGTTGCGCGCACACAGGTGATTTTCAATAACAACTACGAAGATCAGGGGCAACGCAACGCAAGAACGCTCACGCGACTTTTAGAACGGAGCGCGGCTGTTCCGTTTGCCTGATGCCAATACGTTCGCCGGCGGTTATCTGCCATGAACTGCCGTCGAGGTCGTCGTCCGGTTCCATGCGCTAGATCTCCAAGGCCCTTGCCCAACGACCGCTTTGCGGCGAGCAAAGTTCCGGGTGACACTGCTTCGATCCGGCCACAAACCGTCCCCCTCAAGCCTTCGGTGAACGACCGGCAACGAATGACAAACAGTCACTCGTGGGCGCCGGGTTCGATGGTCTGTCGCCCAAAACCGGACCGAGCTACGGCGTTGCTGAACAGCTCACTTTGGCGATTCGATCGCCCGCCACCATTGGGGACTTTGCATGCTCGCCCTAACCGATATCGATTGTGCGACTGGTGCACGGTGCCGGCTCCATTTTCGGCACGGTCAACGTGAGTACGCCGTTGTCGAACTTTGCCAGGGCGCGACCGGGATCAGCGTACTCAGGCATCGGAATTGTGCGCACGAAGCGTCCATGCGCCCGCTCCAGCCGATAGCAGCCGTTTTCCTCACTGCGTACATCCTGCTTTTTCTCTCCACGCAGCACGATCGCCCCGCCCTCGACGCTCACCTTCACGTCTTCGCGATCCATCCCCGGCAGTTCTGCAGTCACGCGCAGCACCGGCCCCTCATCGACGACGTCGATGCGAGGCTGGAAGCGTGGTGAACTGAAGTCGCCGAACCATCGTTCGAGCGCGCTACGGCCGGCAAACGGGTCGTGGAAAATCTCTTCCAGGGCGCGCCAAGGTTCTCGAGGAAACAAACGCAAACCCGGCCCATGAAGATTCTGACGGTTCGCTCGACGGCGGACGTTCCGGCCCGTCCGCATCGGACTTGCGGGCAACCCCGCGAAGAAACTTGAAGGGGTTCCATTTTTTCGGATCAGAGTTCATCACTTTGCTTTCCACCAACGCAGAGAAACTACGGCCGCCGCGCCAGATCGAAGTTCTGCGTTGGCGGTCGCCGCCAACGCAGAGCTCTCCTTACTGAACGGTGGACCAGACGGTCGCCAATCAAATCCTACCGACACCTGTCATCTGCTCAGTCCGTTCGCACTTCGATGCGCCGCGGCCGGGCTTCGTCGCGCCTCGGTATCGTCAGTTGCAGCACGCCGTCTTTCAGGCTGGCGTCGATTTTTGATGCGTCGAAGTCCGGACTGAGCGAAAACGCCCGCGCGAAATGAGGCTCGCGGATTTCGGCGTGCTGCAGTCGCAGACCGGCAGGCGTGGGTACCGACGCTTCGGCCTCGATATACAGATTGCCGTCATGCACTTTCACTTCAAGCGTCTCCTTCGTGACGCCGGGCATGTCTGCCCACAGCGTGATGCCATGGCTGTCCTCAAACACGTCCACGGCTGGAGCGATGGTTGCCCGCGGTGCCGGCCGTTCGCTCCCGTTGCGGGAGATCGCGTTCTGTTCACGGCCTGTGAGTTGGGTCTTTTCGTTCATGACTATTCTCCTTGACTGGCTGGACAGAAACTTACTGGACCGTAATGGCTTTCGGTTTCGACGACTCGCGCTTGCCGACGCTGATGGTCAGGCAGCCGTTGGCGTAGCGTGCCTGCACCTTGTCGGGGTCCGCATGTTGTGGCAGTTCGATCGCGCGACGGAATGAGCCGGAGAACCGCTCCTGCGCGTAGGTACGGATATCGCCACTCCCCTGCGGCGCAATGCGTTTGCGCTCGCCGCTGATGGTCAACAGCCCCTTCTCAATGGAGACGTCCAGTTCGGACGTCGTGAGACCTGGTACGAACGCGACAATTTCCATAGAGTCGTCCGTGGTCCCGATATTGATCTGCGGGAAAGCGCCGACGCGGCTGGAGCGCAGGCTGGAGGGGAAACCGCCGAAAAGGGTATCCATCTGTCGCTGCAACCGGGCGAATTCACCGAAGAGATCGGCGCCGGAATAGAGATCACTCATGGTCGTATCCTCCTTTGAAGTTACGGAGGCGAACGGGCACACGCGCTCCAGTTCGCCTGCCAGTTGAGGGCAAACAAATCGAAACACGCAGCGCGCCCGATTGCGGGCGCGACTGCCTGAGCGGAAATCAAGATAGAAATCGCGGGCTGAAATTTCAAGGGCAGCCACGACGAAATTTCTGACCGGTCGCCCCTACCGCAAAGCACCCGCTTTCCGACCGGAGCGGTCCGGACGTCTCTGCCTCAGGGCCAGCACCTGGAGGGAACAGGTCGCCATCGGGACCGTGCGGGGTCTCCGAGAAAAGGTCGGGCGGACATCCTCGGCAACCGTCCGGCAACCAGCCGCGCTGCTGCAAGTGTCAGTGTTTCCACGTCGACCGGTTTGCGTAGGAAAAATGTCCACGGTGCCTGCTTTTCGACCGGCGGATTGCCGGCCGAGATCACCGCGACTGGCATGGAGGCGAGCACCGCATGCCGGCGCAAGTGCCCGCACAGTTCCCCGCCGTCTGCAACCGAAGGATGAGCGATTTTTCGGAAAGCGGCAGTCCGCAACGGCTCCGACAGTTGACATGTCTGACCAATCGACGATTGACCGATGCTGGCCAACTGGGTGAAGTCCCCAATGGCCGCCTTACGGAAATCCAGTTCGGAGAGCTCGATTCGATGGACTGACCGCTTCGGAGACGACCGTCTGAGCTGAGCGGGTCGGTTTGGGACAGTGGCGGGTGATGACTTTGGCGCCCATCTTCGTCAGGTTTGTCGACGCTAGTGTGCGATGCGCCGTGCCAGCGTCCGTTGGAATAGTTTGACGTTCGCTCCGGCGTCGCGGATCAGGAGGCCCAGAATATAGCTTGGAATTGCCGAGTTGATTCCAAACGCTCCCACGATTTACCCGCACAGCGCGAAGCACGAAGCGGGAACAATGAACGCCACTTTGCTCTGAACTCCGTTCGCGCCGATTATCGATTTACATGGCCCACAGCAGATCGACCGCGCCTTGGATCACGGGTAGCGTCACGCATCTGCGGACCTACACGCCAATTTGTTACCACGCCCAGGGACGGTCGCGCGAAGCATTCAATTTCAATGCTCAAATTCAATCTTTCTTCTTCACGTACTCGTTTATTGGCACCGGTTGCTTGAGCGGATCGAAATCAGCCCAGCGTCCGTGCTGCCAGCGTCCGGTTGCGCGTTCGATCGACGCCCCGCCAGCCTCGCGCAAGACCCGCGCGGCATCGAGCTGATTATCCGGCGACACGTGCACCGCGACGAGCACGCCCGAATCGCGTGACTCCTCGTGGAAAGGCGCGCGGCGCCCCGAACTGCCATCCCGAGTGCGTGTCATCGCGCCGATCAATGAACCGATGTAGGCACCGACGCCAGCCGCGATTAGCGACACAATGACCGGCGCGGAAAACGCCGCGAAGATCGCTACACCGACCACCGCGCCCGCGACCGCCCCGAGCGTCACGCCTATGCCGGCACCCTTCGGGGCGTCTTTCGCACCGGAATCGGTCGATGTGTCGCCGCCGATCGGATAGCGCGCGTACTGCCCCCGCGGATTTACGAAGAACAGCGTCACATCTTCTTCAACGTAACCCGTATTGAAAAGTTTTTGCGCCGCGTCTTCTGCAGCCGGAAACGTGGTGAAGCGGGCTGCGACAATGAGTGACATGCGTTCTCCTCGCACTAAAAATCAAGACGCCGTTCGGCAGTCGGGCTCCATGCCTTCGACGCGGAATATTGAGCTAACCACGCCTTCCCCCGCATGCATCGACCAACTCGCCATCGACGGTTCGCCAGGAAGCGCGGCCCCTCCGATTCCCGCCGTCAAGTCGCCTTGCGTTTCGACAGCTGCGCAATCAGCGAGCGGTTGAATGCGGGCAGATCGTCGGGCTTGCGGCTTGTGATCAGATTGCCGTCCTCGACCACTTCGTTGTCCACCCACGTGCCACCGGCATTCCGGATGTCGTCCTGAAGACTCGGCCAGCTCGTCAGCGTACGGCCCTTGATGATCCCAGCCGACACCGGCAGCCACGCGCCGTGACAGATCACCGCAATCGGTTTTTTCGCGCTATCGGCGTCCTTAACAAACGCTTGCGCTTGCGGCAGCAGACGGATTGCGTCACCGTTCACCACCCCGCCCGGCAGGACGACCGCGTCGTAGTCAGCGGCGACCACCGTGTCGAAGGTAGCATCGACATCGACCGCGTCACCCTTGTCGACATGTTTGAAGCCCTGAATCTTGCCGGGCTTCGCCGAAATGACGTGCACAGTCGCGCCAGCTTCGATCAGGGCACGCTTCGGTTCGACCAGTTCGGCCTGCTCGAAGCCATCCACGGCAAGAACCGCGACCTTGGAATCCCTCAGTGTGTTGCTCATACAGACTCTCCTTGCTCTAGCAGCATGCGGCGCCAGACGGCCGCTCCGTCGTCAATTTGACAGGTTTGAGGGCAGCAAAAGATGTGCCTCGGCCGCACAATTTGAAGTGGTGTCAGACCGGTACCGCAAAATTTCCGACATCTTTGGTTCGGCGCAACTGCAACCCCTGCAGGTCATCGCCGGGACCGCGATCAGCGGCGCGCGGTTCGACGGTCGGGTTCAATCCGATGTCCCAATAGGATCAAGCGTTGAATGGGCGTCGTCCGTACCGTGGTCGCAAGCGTCGACACGCTTCGTACCGCCGCCGCTGTTTTGACGAACCGATTGCACCGGGGCGCCGGTGATACCGACTGTTTGCGTCGCAACCTGCTGCGGCCCGTCGCCAGATTTAAGGAAGCCGCTCGTTCTGCGCTACTCGATGTTGAAACGGCGCGACGCGCCACATTTCAGCGCGCCTACCGACGTTCACTGGTGCCTTCGAGTGAAACAAGCAAGGAGGGGCCGCAGCGCTGTCGACTTCCTTCGCAAGGCGCCGCGCCGATGCCGTCGGACCTGCGCATGCGACAGCCAACCCGGCTACCCCGCAAACGCGAGGAGGACCGCTTAGCTTTTTCCGAGCTTTCCCCGTCTCGCCTTGCATCCAGCCCGATCGACGGCTATCCTGACGGCATCAACCTCTGAATAAGATGCTTTTTGGTCCGAAAAAGAATGGCTAAAACCCCCTACATTGAGGATGCCCGCCTAAAGCACTTGCTGAAAGTCTCGGCAATTTCGGGCGAGAGCCGTGAGCGCAACGTCGCGTTGCTGATGGTCATATACGGCACAGGCATGATGCTCACTGAAGTTGCACGCCTGCCGGTTTCGGCATACCTCAAGGGCGATGGCTCTTTGCTTGAGAAGTCCAGTATCCCCGCAGAAATCGCTTACAACGGCAAGGAGCGTCCGCTGTGGTGGTCCAATACCAAGGTGGTCAATGCAATCGACAAGTACCTCACGTACCGCATCGAGAGCGGGCACGGCCTCACGACGCGCAAGGCTGCGTATCGCGGACTTGATCCAGAGTCCCCGCTGTTTCTCACGGGCGACGGCCAACCGTACCGCTTGATGGCGAGAACGACCGCTACCGGGGCCGTCAGTTACTCGTGTGACTCCTTGAGTCAACTGTTCCGCAAGCTGCACTCTCAAGCTGGCATAGAGGGAGCAAGCGCAATGTCAGGACGCCGAACTTTTGCTGTGCGTTTGCATCGACTCGGATTCGATCTTCGCCACATAAACGAGCTACTTGGACACGAAACACTGACGGCAACGAAGCGATTGATCGACGCCGATCCGGTTCGACTAGGAGCGATTGTCGCGGGGGTAATTTGAAGGACGCAGGCAATGTGCGATTGCAGCAAATATGCGCTGCCGCGGCGACCGCTCAGCTGCCGGTCGATCAGCCGTAATACCTCGTCAATCCTTGGATCTCAGTCGTAGTGTTGAAAATGCTACGACGCAGCAAACGTGGCCGTGCCATGAAGCCCGCGCGACGTAGCATTGCGCTACAATAGTAGTTATTGAAACGTAATAGCGAGGTGTGCGATGGCGGAAGCGTTGAAGACGGTGACGGCTCAACTGCCGGTGAATCTTGTGGCCCGCATGGACGACTTGGCGACGAAGCTGGACCGCTCGAAGCAATGGATCGTGCGCAAGGCGGTGGTGGCTTATCTCGCCCGAGCGGAGCGTGAGCGCCAGATGATTCAAGAAGGCCTGGACGACGTGACTGCGGGCAGGCTGCTCTCGATGGACGCGATGGAGCGCTGGGCCGACAGCCTGGGCACCGATCATGAGCTTCCCTTGCCGAAGGTTGGTGAGTGATGGCCGTCCCGGTCGTGTTCACCAGCAAGGCCGCGTCGGACCTGCTGACCATCTACGAGTTTGAAAAGATGCTCAACGGAGCGACCAAGGCTCGCGAGACTGTGAAGGCGCTGAATGGCGAGGCCAAATCCCTGGGTGTCCAACTGCGCCACCGCATCGGGGAGGAACTGGACGGTTGGGAGGGGCCACCGGCCCGAGAGGTTCACAAGGACGTGTGCCTCCACGGGGACTATGAGATCCACTACGAGATCATCCCGGCCTACGAGCCGAGTCCGTCGAGCATCGCAATCCTTCGGGTGTGGGATACGCGGCAGGACCGCTGAACAAAGGGCCGACAACCGTGAATCTCACAGGCCGCGCAAGCGGCCTTTCCACAGGCGAAACAATGACTGAACAGAAGCGTGGCCGAGGACGGCCAGCGACATTAACACCGGAGCGACGCCAGGAGCAGCTTAGGAGCGGCACAGAGGCGCACCGTGAGCGTATGGCGAGTGCCGGCAAGGTTCGGCTCGACGCAACCGTTGACGCCCGCTCAAAAGCCTTTCTGGAGTCATACCGCGAGACGCACGGCTTGCGCAATCTAGGCGCAGCGCTCGATGCAGTGCTTTCTGAATTAATGTTGACCGGTAAGCATAAATAACCTATACTGCCTTCATGGTCGGCGCACGTGTGCCGATAACCCAAGGGGAGTCACGATGCAAACGCGATATTTCGGAGAGACGAAGGCGCTTGGCTTCGACGGGAAGTGGTATCCCGACGACGAAGAACTGCACAACGCCATCGTGCAAGCGGAATGGGCCAAAGGGATTCTCGCCGGTCCTGACACGGTTTGGCCCAATGGTCGCCACTCGCACGACGCGGCCAGCGCCGTACTCGATGAATCGCTGGACACGCTCTGCGCCCGCGAATTCTTCTTCGCTCACTGACGACACAACGCCCGCCACGGCGGGCACCGGAAAACAGGCAAGGGGCAGAACGTGGGGACTTTTTTCATCGGTGCATTCGTTGGCTTGCTGGCCGGGATACTCCTGATTGGATTTGTGTTCGTTCGCCGAATGCTGCAACTCGAACAGGGCGATCCCTTTCGTTCGAATGACCCTGTTCGCGACCGGGAACTGAGTCGTCTGCAAGGCTGTGTTCACCGACACATCTACCTGCACATCAAGCATCGAACCCCTGACGCTGACCCTCCTGCAACCCGTGGCGTGGACGCCCTTCGATGGCTCTACCTTCGGGATGGCGTTATCTTTTTCGAAGATGGTGTAGCCACCGTACCGTCTGGTGAGCAGGTTAACTTTGGGGCGGTCGTCGCGCGACTGATTCCTACGCGTGACGACCGCCGGCGCATTGGTGAGCATGGAGTGCAGGAATCGGCCCAGGCCGTTGTCGCCGCCGAACTCGCGGCATCTATTGTGGATCGGGCGCGTCGCGCCCAATAAGTCGGAAAACAGACATGCAGACCAACGCATCTATGGACTTGATTGATTTTGTGGAGCAGACAGAGCGCGAATGTGCCGCTTCGATCGCCAGAATTGAGCGTGTCTCTCAGCGCACTAGCAGGCGGATCGCTTACGGCTACCGCAAGTTGTTTCCGCTGTCCATGCTCACGCTGGCCTTTGTCGGTATAGATGAGTACAAGCGTCGGACTGATCGCTATGGGCGGTTCACGCGGCTGGCACTCGCCGCGCAACGGCGCATCGGGTCGGAACAAAACACGTAGGAAAACGCCCGTGGGCCGAGTTCGGAGGGATGTTGTCGATTGGAGCGCATTGCCCTGTCTCGATCCGCTCTACTACAACGAGCGCAGGGAAATGATTAGTCATAAACTCGCGCCGATGGATCAATCGTCTGACGGCGTGTTCTGGTGTGGAGTTTGTGGCGGTCATCCGACCGATCCGATTCACCAGCCGGGATACCAACCAGATCAGGAAAACGCTCGCGCTCGATGCGCCGGCTACACAGGAAAATCACGGGAGCGAGAGATGTTTGGTTGTTGCGGGTGTGAACAAGAGAAGTTCAGGAACGAGGATGGAGCCGTTGATCCGAGGCGGCTCGATGTCGTCACAGCCGGTCTGCGAGTAGCCGGATGGACAGAAGCGCAGGTAGCCAAAGTAGTTGCATGCAATTGCCCCTGCCATAGTGACGGCAGTGTGTGCCTTTGTTGATAGGAAAACGGGCGGCACGGGAGCGACATGGCGAGCTACAAGGACATACAGACGTTCGTGAAGCAACGGCATGGGATCGTCGCGCAAACTTGCTGGATTGCGCACGTCAAGGAACTGAACGGACTGCCGTTGCGCGGCACGCGAACGATTGAGCGTGTGAAACCTTGCCCACCTCAGTGGCGCGCAGCAATCGAGGAAGCCATGCGTCACTACGGCTGGCTTCACTGACAACGGAAAACGTAGAAAGCACACCATGAACCACATTCGCCATCAACACGCGAGCCTCCTAGACCTCATCGCTGACTCAATCGGGCTGCCCGAGAGAGGGCTGATCCGCCTCGCGCTTTCCACGTTGGCGTTCGGCGTGGCTTTTTATGCGATCCGTCACCTCGTCGGCTGACGAACACCGCGATGACGAGATTCTGATGACGAACAACAGCACTGATAGCTCGGCTGAACCAACGATCGATCGCAGCACTTTTACCGAGGCGCAGTGGGAGGCGTTGTCGCTCTACGTCGAGGCACGTAAGCGTCAACGCGGCTTCTACCGTACAGCGCTTCCAGCGCTCGGGTTGGTAGTCCTCGCATGGGGCGTCACGCATGTGCTTCAGTCTGGACCGAGCAGGTCTGCATTTGTGCCGGAGTGGCTACAGACGACGGTCACGGCAGCCGCCGTCACCGCGGGGCTATTTGGTGTCGGGTTATTTCGCTGGGCTGTTCGGCAGTCTCGTGCACACCTCAAAGCCAGTGGTGTGTCGACCGAGTGGATAGCGGGCTTGGACCGATGGCCGTTGAAATAGACAAGGCGCTCCTGCGCCTCTGCGGCGGCATGCAGCCACTTCCGAGCCGGAAAAATCAATCAGAGCACTAACAGATCGGAAAACACTCGCGCTCGATGCGAGGGCTACACGGAGAAAATATGGCAACAATTCTCAAGCAGGCGAAGCGCGCATCACAGGCCAGCAATCGTCGCTGCGCTGCACGCACGCGACTTCGCATCCCGCTGTCGATGCAGCGGGACGCTTTACCGGGCGACGAGGCGCTGAAGGAGTTCGCCGCGCACGCACGGCGCTATCGCCCCCATTGTCGTGGAAGTGACGCAGGACTTGAGCGCGCTACAAGCGCACTCCGGCAGGTAAGCGAGGAAAACGTACATGAAGAACAGTCTCATTAAATTCCTGGATCAAGTGCATGAGGTCCGTGTACGCCTGCTTGTGAGCTTGGTGGGTGCTGGCCTGCTCTGCGGCGTGCCAGTGGGGCCAGTGGTGCATTGGCTGCTTGCTGTCTTCATTGCTTTGACCGCCTTGGCCCTCAGCGTAAGCCAGACGTACCGTCTGCATGCCGGTATGTATTCGCACTCGGACCGGTAGGAAAACGACCATGCTTCTGGTGCACGAATCCGACGATGCTGCGCGCGAATCCGCGAGAGCGTTGCGTGCGCTAGGCGCGCCAGCCCGGCGCCTGCTCGCCCAATGTGTTGAGTATCAGCAGGTCTCGCGAGCGCAGCTGTCGCGCGCAGCATGGGCTTTGGAACACGCGGGCTTTGTGCGGATTGAGGGGCCAGTGTACGAGGGTACAGAGCCGTATCTTCTCTGTCCGACACTAGCTGGCGAAGAGGCGTTAGACATGTTGGAAGTTGACGACGAACCGTCACTTCAAGCTAGCTAATAAATCAACGGAAAACCGAAATGCAATACCTACCGGAACAAACCATCGACGCCGAGCGCGAGCGTTGGGCATCGAACTTTACGGTCGCCATGCGAAGCCTGCGGAAGCGCGGATTCACTGTCGTTCAAGACCCTCTCGCGTCCCAACAGAGCAACGACCTTCAATTGCGTCAGTCGCATGACGCGGCATGCGTGCTGCTTGGCTTGCCGGCGACGCCTGAGAACGTTGGGCATCAGGTCGTGCAAGCCCTTGGCCGTGAACTGCTGGAGAACGGTGCGATGGCTCTTCAGCAACTGAATGCGCGCGGTCATATCTAACGGGTCGGAAAACAATGACAAATTGGACTAAAGTGGACCGCCCTCCCTGCCGTTATTAGCCAGTGTTTCCCCATGCTATTCTTGGTGCACATGTACACCATTTTCCAAAGGCTATGAACGAGGTTACTGACAACGGCGTTGCTTTGCGTTCTCTCATCGAACAGGCAGGCGTTACACAGGCTGATGCGCTCGCCGCGCTGAACAAAGGGCAAGCCTTCCCAATCGCGATGTCGACGTGGAAGGCGTACCTCGCTGCCCCTGGCAGCGTGCGCCGTCGGGCGTGCCCCGATAACGTTCTGGCTCACGCCAGAAAGACTATCGGCAAGGCCTTCAGAGCGAATTGACGTGGTGCACATGTGCACTTACAATTTAGGCAGACTGCTTCGCTCGACTCGCTTTCGGGGTCAGAGAAGCGCGTATATCGGGACAGAGCGGCGACACTCATCCGTTTGCGGTGATGACTTGCCGAGGCAAGAAGAGGCGCTTGGCTCCTGCGGCCGCTAAATGATGATGAAAATGAGATTGAAAATGAACGACGAAGATCTTCAGCGTGAAAAAAAGCGACTCGGCCAGAGTCGTGAGTCTTGGAGCGTGAGCTCGCCCTCGCCGGAGCTCCAAAAACCAATGGCTTTTGAGGCTTACGCCGCTGGGGAGCAAAAACGTCCGGCGTCGCAAGGAAACCGCGAATCGAACGATGTCGTCGTGTTGCGGCAGCGCGGGATTTTAAGCGTTTGGCTCTGGTGTATCCTGGCTGGCGTATTTGCGGGCGCCGCGGTTATCGGCGCCGATTTTGGGCGAGGTGTCTCTCCGTGGAGCAATCTGCAGGCAGTTAAGGAGTACGCGATTGCGCCCGTTCTCCTTTTGCTTCTGATTTACCTGGAGCGAGAAACTGGCGGCAATCCCCTGCGCCTCGTCGGCAAGATCATTTTTCCGATCGTGGTCGCGATGGCATTTGGCTGGTGCGCAGTCGCTTTGGGGATCGCGCAGCGGTTAGCGCACTTGGTCAGTGCATGAACGGTAGCAAGCCTGCGTAGCGCGATCAGAGGGCTACGCAAGCATAGACTTGCCCAGGAACGTAGCGAACCGATGTGACGCATCCGGATCAACGACGCTGGGCGTCTTGGCAGAGCGCGACGGGTTGATGTAGCAGGATAGGTTGAAGCGTTTCTAGCGCTCGTGCGATCGGCATCGAGAAAGTGCGTGACGAAGAAAGCAATCTATCAGTAAAGGCGACTCCTCGAGTTAATCGACGCCACTGGCCGCGAGGACCGCGTCTACCTGGTCGCTCCAGCGAATCAACGCGATGCTGAAACATGTAGAGGGCTCGGACCGTTGACTGTTAGGAATCACGTCGCCATTCTCACTGCCGTCGGTCAGCGGTACATCATTCAGTTGAATACCTAACGCGGCGGAAAATGAAATGGAAGGCACTAAATCTGCACATTCGCTCAAATACGGTTGGGCCAGTCTTTGGCGTGCTCACGTGGCATTACCTCGTGATATAGCGCCTGACGAGTTCACCATCTTCGTTCGGGCGACAAATAGCGCTCGCGCCGGCGCCGCGATGGAAGACGTTCTCAAAGCAATGTATCCGGATGCGCATCGAGTGGATTTGGCGGACGCATGCTACAACATGAAGTCCGCTCGTGAGTTGGTCGAACAGGGTGTATCGCGCAGCGAAAACGACCGCCTTTTTGAAGTAGCCTGGCAGGGCAACCGCGTGGTGGGCTGGGTAACCAAACCCGTCTTTGTAGTGGTCGACTCGCCTGAATTGTTTGAGGCCTGGGCGACCGCCCGGAACGGCAACCACGCAGCGTAGGAAAAAGGCAGATGGGCTTTTCAGTAAATACGTGTGAGCGAAGGGATAGTGCGATTTTCGCGGTAGCAGCCCTCGTATGTGTCGCACTTCTCGTTGGACAAGTCCGTGTCACCCGGTTTGAAATCCTGTGGCTGGCGTCGTCCGGCATACCGGCCGAACTGATTCTGTCGATCGTGACCATAGGACCGGTGATCGTCATTTTTGCAATCCTTTACGGGCTTGTCAGATGGCCCACGATCAGTTGGTATCTGTATAAAAAGAACCAGTTTCGCAGGACTGTGGCGGAATGCTCACGGCGCGAATGCGAGTTGCGGCGAGCGGGGGTGACGGAGTCTGCGGCGTTGGTGACTATTCTTCCGACCTTGACTGACGGGATCTATCGTGCAGATCTGGGGTTGTTTTCGATTCGATCGTCACCTGAACCAAAGGCTTATCGCAATCTCGCTGACGACTATATCCGTCGACTCAAGACAATCGCCACCGATAAGGACGAGCCTTCCGGCTCTCGACGGGTGGCGATCCACGCGTCGATCAAGCACCTTCAGGCCGGTCTTGACGATTTGAATGGTTAAGAAAACGCACGTACCCGCGGCGTTACTGGAGCGATGATGACTGGTACAGAAAAGAAAATTCTCGACCGCCAAGTTCGAGAGTGGACCGCTGAAATCAAGCGGCTTGCAGGGCTTATCGCCGCAGCTCAGGGAACGCCGAGCGCGGTGCTGCTAATCACTCCGCGCGACGAGGGTTATACCGATGTCGCGCCGGAACTGATCGCCGAAGATGCCATGCATGTTCATAGAGACGGCTGGCCAAATGGATTTGACGTTGAAATCCTCAATCGCTCAAAATAAGTGCCGCAACAAAAATTTTCGCACGAGCAAAGTTACGCTCGACGGAGCGGGTCGTGATAACTCGGCGGGTGTTGAACAGTTGAGCGAAGCCGAAGCGGTGCCGCTCGCTCAACTCTGCAAGCGCATGACATTCAGCGACATCCGTTCGTGCTCGTTTGACGTCGACGAGGCGTAATCATCGTGACGCTGTAGACGGCTCCGAGGGTCACGTATAGGCCGGCGTATTCGCCTCGATAACCTTTCGAGCGAGCCGCTGTGATCGCGCGTAAGCGCATTGCGCAACTTCTGCATTCCGGTGTCCGCGAGGCATTGGCCGCGAATGAGCGAGAGCCGCTGTTTTCGCGCAGCCTGAGCGGCCAGGCGACTCTACGCATTGGCCCAGATCTACCCTGGTCGCATGCCAATCTGGTAGCTGTGATGGCCCGTGAGGATATCGTGGCATTCGCGAGCGATCGTTTCTGCGCCGATGCCTGCATCGGTGCTCATGGGGTCGGGGGTTCGGAAGTCTAGATATCTGACACAAATATCGGGATCGATTCGATTGACCGCGCGACGCTGCCCCAGCGCTTACTCGGCGAAGCGCGCGGCGCATTGAGTTATGATCATTCGTCTTTCCGTAAGCGGGCGCACGACGCGCCAGGTCATAGATATTGGGGGTAACGATGACGAAGGTGCGCGTACAACAATTCTCGGAGACCGAGGACGAGTTCATCCCGCTCGGTGAGGAGCAGCTCCTTAACCTCACCGACGACGACATTAGAGAGCTTGAGGCAAGCGGGCGCGAGGTCATCTACCTTGCCAGTCATGACGGCTACTTCGCGTTGCTCGACTTCGTATAGGCACGCCGAGAAAAAGGGGAAAATGCGGGCATCGGAGAGACTCGTACCGTACCAGCTAATTGCTCCTGGCGACCTGATGGGGGGCTGGGGTGTCGCACCGAGGTGAATGGTAGCGAGGAGGTCTTCGACGTTATCAAAGCACGGCCAAAAAAGCCAACTCGCGCAGGACGACGCGGCGGGCGTCGAAATCGCGGTCGGTACGAATCTGGTCGCGCACTAAACCACCGAACGCAACCAAAATCCATATCAACGCACGAGGGCTCCGATTCAGCATTTTCTAAAGACGTCACTCCTTAGATGGGCGCTCAACTGGTCGCCGCCGGGTCCATAGTGAGGCGAATCGCAATCCTTTGCGTTTGCGGACCGCCTAGGCCGGTGAAGCGCCCTCTCCCCGCCTGCCGTCCGCGCGGCTGAACGATGACCACTACTGGCGCCGGTGCTGCCTGTCGTGGACGGAGCCTAATTGCCCTCGGCTGCGAGATTGCGTGTGGTTGGGCTCGAATACCAAACCTCAAAAGCCCCATTTTTTAATACAGCTTTTGCCCTAACGACGGTTCGTGATTCGTGAGAGAGTATGTGCCACAGTGAAACGGGTAAGCAACGTGAATTCGCAGGGTTTGGCTTTGCAAGTTGCAAAAGTCTTAGGCTCGTTCGATTGACGGCTTCTATACGGGGGCATGCTCCGTGCACTGGGAGCGCACCGAAGCTCTATCGAGGGCCGTTGTCGCGCGTACCGTCGGCTCAAAAAGCGCTGACTTTGTGGTGAGATAGGGACGATGATTACGCGTAAGCGACTGTTGAGCGGCATAGCCTCCTTGAGCGGCCTCGGATTCTTTATGGGCTTGATCACCAACGTGTTTGGAACCGCCCCTCTCGATTGGGAAGAGCTGATCATTTCCGTGGTCGGCATAAGCCTTGCGATGGCAGTCGCCGTCCATAGTTCGCGCATGAAATAGCAAAGGCGTCGAGCTGGTCTTCTTCTTGATGATGCATTTCCGTTGACGGCCAAGCAATGATCGCGTCGACCATGCGGATATGTCGCAGGCCGAGTTCGACGCGCTGCCGGGGTACCGGTAACGAGAGTGTTCGATTGGCGACATGGAAGGCTCTCGATGGCCGCGTTTGTCATCAGCGCGTGAAGCGAATCGACACCATCCCGGCGCGGACCGGCATGCAAACAGATATCGTGACCGAGACGGAATGTGACCACGAAGACTGACCGGATCTTGCGTTGACCAGCACCTTGCGATTGGTAGAAATTCTTCCGATTTGCAATCGCGTTCGGCCACCGTTCAGATGGTAGAACGTTGCGATTATCGCGGTCAGCCTGCGGATCGTCTCGGGGACATCGATGTCCGCCAGGCTTCGTTCACAAGCGCGTTGAATTTAAATCGGAGAAGGAAACAGATGAAAAGATTTGTGTTTTACGTCTGGATGGCGGTCTGGATATCCATTTGTTGCTACGGCTTTCGGATCATGCCGCACGCTCTCGCCGAAATGTTCGACGCATCGTGGAAAATGCTGACGTCGGACCCGTCGGTTCCGGTGTTCATGGATATGCGACCTGGTTCTTTTGGGATGGGCGTGATCGCGCTGATTGGCGGTGGATTCGTGACGATCGGAGTTTACTGCTGGGCTTTTGCGAAGTCGGACGATCACGACTGACAGGGCAAAATGGGGTGCATGGCTAGTGCTCGCTCTGTGTAGTGCGCAGAATGTGGCAGGTGTGGCGAAAAACACCTCGACGGTGATTCGCACGATGGTGAGACTTCTGCCTGTGCTGTGAGTCGCCTATGAAGCTGAAGTGGGATGGTGGCGTCGTACTGGAGACACAGCAGAGTGTCGCGGCGCCGATTCGTGCTGATCTTCTTCAGGCTCGACCTTCCGGTGGTCGACGACGCGAGCTACGGCGCGGCGTCTTTGGTGAGCATCGCGCTAATCGCTAGAATGCTGTTCGGGCTTGCGCCGATGGCCATCGAGGTCGAGAAAGCGCTTCTGCGCTTCTGCGGCTCTGTGTGGCGACATGCAACCTCGTCCCAGTCGGGACGATCAATAAAGCGACAGGAAAACCCCGGCCGCGCCGGCATAGAGGAATAGATGAAAAAGCTTCTTGTTGCTGCCGTCGGGATTCTCTCTCTCGCAGCACACGCAGGAGAGTCCCTGAGCACACGTACTGAACTACCTGCAGGCCAGAGTTTCGAATGTGCAGCTCTCGAGAGGCCTGACGTAGTTCAGGCAATGACGGACGACACCGTCGTTCATTGTGAAGCGGTAAAAGACGTTCTAAGTCGCGTGTCAAACGCGATCTTGATCCCTCGAGGGAGTCGTCTGGCCGGCCGGAAGAAAGGCGACCGCATCGAGTGGGACTCGTTGAGCATGCCGAACGGGGCAACGGTCAGGGGCTCAGCTATCTTCGCGTCACTGATCGACAGAACAGGCGCTGCGTATATTGTGACCGCCCAGCGGGACGTTAACGTTCGTCTCGTTGAATCGAAATAATGGGATAGTGGACAACCTTTATGGATACGACAACGGTCCTCTTTGAAGTCGCGCTTGCGCTTGCGGTCGTAGCGGTCCTTGCGCTCGTGGTGGCCGTTATGCGTCGCGTGCCGAGGGAGCGCATCCAGATCGAGATGAGTCGAACCGCCTATCTCGACGAAGGAGGAAAAGAGAGGGTCTCCTATTCATTCGGGCACGACCATCCCAGGACAACGTGGGACCACCTTCGCGTCGCGCTGGCCCGCAGGCGCTTCCACCGGCTGTCCAATGACGACCGTGACGTTGTCTGATGGGTCCGATACCACGCAAATAGAAGTCAACACCTGAGATTCCCGCTCGCCCCGTCCGTTGGGGTGGCAAGAGCGCATGTCTAACGTGACAGCGTACCGCGCGAAGTTGAATGCGCAAGGAAAGTTCAATCGGCGTTGACGCGAAACGCATCGCGTTTGACGCCGCCATATTTGCGGCTAGAATCGGCCCGCTGTGCGCTTCCCAATTTATGCGGAGCGAATGCATTAGCGGCAGGTTGCGCGAGCGCGTAATCGCGTGAGCGCATTGAATTCCGATCGCAAATCACAGGGAGGGCTGTGCGATGCCGTGGATTTATAGCCAACAGACTGGCCGGATCTATCACGATGGGAGCTTCGTCGGGCTAGGTTACGCAGGTCGAGGCGCGGGAAAGAACAATCCCGCAGCGCAAACGCAGGAAGGAGTCGGGCCACTGCCGCGCGGCACCTACACGATCGGACCACCGTTCACGCATCAGCATGCTGGCGTCTACACGATGCGGCTTACCCCGCAACCAGGGACGGTGACCTTCGGCCGATCCGGGTTCATGTTGCACGGGGACAGTCTCGACCATCCAGGTCAGGCATCGGACGGGTGCATCGTCCAGAATCTCAGCGTCCGCCGGCGTGTCTGGGAAAGTGGCGATCGTAGGCTTGAGGTGACGCAATGAAGGCCGTCGTCCTCTCTGCCGCCCTACTCCTGATCGCACCCGCCCTTTCGCTCGCGACGTCGCCCGGGCAATGCGTCAGCTGGCCACGAAATATCGCCGAGGTGAAGCTGAAAAACGCTGGAATTACCGATCCCCAAAAGCTCGACGAATCCAAAACGCGAGCCACCCGCATTGCATCACAGGCGATCGGCAAAGACCTGTACCGCGACGTCTATTCCATCACCTTCTACGAGAAGTCCGGAAGGGAGATCCAGGTGATCACCGCAAGCGAAGCGTCCTCGTCGGAGTGTTCGATGGGCAGCGTGGACGTCTACGTGGTCTCGCAAAAGCTCGCGGACGAGTGATTGTTTCCGGCTGGGCGCCCTACCCCCGCGCGGCACCAGATTGCGCCCGCTCGCGGGTGCCCCCATTAACCCCTTTGAAGAACGGAAAAACTTTTGATGGCACGTTACAAAGAGCTACTCGATCAAAAACGTGATCTGGAACAGCGCATCGAGGCGGCTCGACGCGCCGAAGCGGCAGCAGAACTCGAAAGGGTTCGCCAGACGATCGCCGAATTTGGTTTTACGCCCGAGCAGGTGTTCAGGAAGTACCGTAAAGGCGCCGGCGTGCCCGCCGAACCGAAATACCGTAATGCGGCAACGGGTGAGACGTGGAGCGGCCGCGGTCGCACGCCGCGTTGGCTCGCCGGCCAGGATCCAGAGTCTTTCCGGATCAAGGAATGACCGACGGCACGCGAGCTGCGGGTCGCAGACGAATCTATCTCGCTGGTTTTGACGTTTTCCGGATCGATGCGGTGGACTATGGTCGCTCGTTGCAGCGACTCTGCGCGCGGTTTGGATTCGAAGGGGTCTTCCCGCTCGACGCGAGCGCGCCTCCGGGTTTAGAGCAAGCGGACCTCGCCGCCTGGATCTGTCGTGCGAATCTCGCGGCAATAAGAGCCGCCGACATGGTGATGGCCAATGTGGCGGACTTCCGGGGCGTTGGAGAGCCTGACTGTGGCACGGCGTTTGAGATGGGCTTCGCTGCAGCGCTCGGAAAAGAAATCTGGGGCTATCGAGATCACGATAGACCCCTGCTGCGGCATGTACCGTCTACGATAACGCCGGCGGGCCGGGTGTGTGAAAAGGGGTATCTGGTCGAAGATTTCGGGCTGCCGGTGAACCTGATGCTTGCGTGTAGTGCGCGCATCATCGCCGGCGGACCACAGGCGTGTCTGAGCGCGATCGCGCAAGCGTGGGGGAGCGATAGCACCCCTTCCCCTTATAGACCGACTGGCGAATCGCAGATTCGCGTCGCGTAGGGGGCAACGCAAATTCAGTATATAAGGTGGCTCAAATGGAAGCTCCCTCACCGTGGCTGACCCAGCCGCGAGAGGCTTATCACGACTGGCAGGTTAATGAAGCAGCGGGGGCTGACCGGCGCGCCTTCTCGCAGCGCTCTATCGTCCAGCACGTCGCCATGTTTGATCGGCTACTACGCTTTCTGACCCAGCATCACACGACGTTGGCTACCTTCGGCCCGGACCATCTCGGCGCGTTTTTTGAGGACGTGGAGAAGCGCTGTGAGCCCGGAACGACCACCCGTCTGCGCTACTTCAAACTGGTCGACCGGCTTTGCCGGCATTTGGTAGAAATAGGTTTGCGCGAAGCAAATCCGGCGGCATCGTTCGCGGAACAGGCGTGGCCCGAGGCCGAGCCAATTCCGCTCTTTCTTGACGCGGCCGCCGACGCCGCGCTGCAGGCATACGTCCAGGACCTGGCCAGTGACGACACGCGCGCAGCGCGGAGCCGGGCGGTGGTTGCGCTCCTGCTTGGCACCGGTATCACCGCCGTCGAATGTCGGCTGGCTTGCGCTGGCGACGTCACGCTGATCGGTGAGCGGCCGGAGATTCGCGTGCCAAAACGTGGACCACGGCTCGAGCGTGTCGTGGCCCTCCCACCATTCAGTCTGCCGGCGTTACTCGCATGGCAGAACCATCGTCCGGTATCAGCCCGCGAACTCCTCTTCGTTGGGCCGCAAACGCCTGACCGTCCCGTCAACGATGCTTTGTTGGGGACGATCGTCCGCGACGCACTTGACGCGATCGGCTTTGTGGCGCCCGACATGAGCCCGCGCGTCCTGCGCAACACGTTCGCGCGGCGTGCGCTACTCGCTGGAAAGAGTAATGCGGACGTGACCCGATTGCTGGGCCTGGCGAGCCAGCGCACAGCAATCCGCATGCGCGCGACGCTGCCACGAACCTGATCACTGCGGCGGTGAAGACGCTGCCGCTCTTGACTTTACTTCGTACTCCATAGGCTGGTTTCACCTGCCCGTCCGGGCGGGACAACCTATGGAGTCTGATATGAGTTATCAAGGTGATTTCCACGACATCGTCTACCCCGATGAACACGGAAAGCCGTGTGTGCTGCAATACCGGATCGCGTTTTCAAACACGCCCGAATTGCTCGCTGTGCTGCATCTGCGGCAGCTCGATCCCGCCTTCGCGAGTCCGGTTGCATCGCCCACGATCCGCGATCAGGTTCTGAATCGCGTCATCGGCGACCAGTTCGCTGGCATCCCCGTCAACGCGATCCGCGTCGCGATCGAGGACGTGACCGGAGTGTACGAGTTCGAGCTGGAGTTCGACCTGCACGACTATCTGCTACAAGGGCGTCCCTATGACGCCACGCCGGTACTCGCCGGCGGCGGTCGTGTTCGGGAGGAGATCTCGATCAGTTCCGACCGGATAATCGCAGGCAGCGTTCGGGTCCACACGACGCACGCATCTCCCACGGCGCCTTCACCGGAGGTCGCCGGCGCAATCGCCTGACGTTGCGCGTGCAGCACGCCTCTAGGTAAATCGATGACGGCGCGACTGGAGACCGCGCCGTTTTATTGAAGCTTTACCCGGTAAGCCGAGCAAAGCATTGAGTGACACTGTCGTTCTCGGCGGCTTGACACCATGCGCTTTCCGGTAGGGTGAAGTCGTCCCGATACACACCGCACATCATGAATACCACAGTCCTGAACCCGACCGATGAGCAGCTCTTCGCGATTGACGCTGCGGCCGCCGGCGACCATTTGAAACTGAAAGCATACGCGGGTGCGACAAAGACTTCGACGTTGACGATGATAGCCAACCGGCTGTCGGCGAAGCGCGGCAAGTATCTGGCGTTCAACCGGGATATCGTCGCGGACGCCAAGCGAAAATTCCCGTCCAACGTGTCGACGCAGACATGGCACTCGCTGGCCTATTCAGCGAGCGATCCCGGGATTACCGCGCGCCTGAATCTGGCCAAGGAGCCACCGCACCATCTGGCGGCTCGCTACGGGTTGGGCCCGATCAAGGTCCCGACAGTCATCGGCAGATCTGTCGAGCTTTCGGCGTTCCAGGTAGGACGGATGGTCGGCGACGGCAGCGCGAGATTCTGTCGGTCCGCGCAGAGCGCCCCGGAGGCATGGCATATTCCAGTCGACGAAAAGATCGAGGAGGCGGCAGCGGAGGATCTGCGCGCCTTGCTCCTGCCTCACGTCACACGGCACTGGGAGGAGAGTGCCGATCCGCGGGGTCGCACAGCCATCACGCCTGACGTCTATCTGAAATTGTGGGAACGCTCCCGGCCGAATATCGGTGCGGATTTCATTTTGATCGACGAGGCGCAGGACAGCGACGGGCTGATGCTGTCCGTGCTGCGCCGACAGCAACACGCGCAGGTCATCTATGCGGGCGATCCGTATCAGCAGATCTATGAATGGCGCGGTGCCGTCAACGCGATGGAGCACATCCAGGCGCGACAGTGCGCTCTGACAATGTCGTTTCGCTTCGGCCGCACGTTCGCAGCGCTGGCGTCACGAATCCTCCAGCTGTTCGGTGAGACGGTGCCGGTGCGTGGGCGCCCGGGCGTGGAATCGGTGCTGATCGAAGATCCCGCAGCGCGGCCAGAAGTCGACGCGGTGCTGTGCCGGAAGAACGTCACCGTGATGGGCGTGCTGGCAAACGGTCTGGCAGCTGGTCATCGCGTCGCGGTGCGTGCGAATACCGAGGAAATCCTTGCGTTTGCCGACGGCGCCGACCGGCTGATGCACGGGCAGCGGGCCTATCGGCCGACCTCACTGGCCCTGTTTGAATCGTGGCGGGACGTCCAGGAATATGCGCGTGGGCAGGCTGGTCGCGATCTCCTACCGATTGTTCAACTGATCGACAATCACGGTACCGATTTCCTTCGCGAGCTTCTCGCGCGCGTGTCATCCGAGAAGGAGGCGGATTACGTCGTCTCCACCGTCCATCGTGCGAAGGGTCTCGAGTGGGACCGCGTGCGCGTCGCCGGCGACTTCCGTTTTCGCAATGAGGACGATGGCCGGACGACACTGGCTGACGACGAGGCACGCCTCGCCTACGTTGCACTCACGCGCGCCCGCGTCCTGCTTGACGTTTCGGAACTCAAACACGACCTGCTCAAAGTGTTTGAAGACGCCCGCCCAGTATTTAGGTGACGCGCTTCAACACGGCCAACAGCGCATTGATCCACTTCGCCGGTATGGTCAGTGCTTGGGTACGCTCCTTGCGACAAGTGAGTTTCCATCTACCCAAGGAGACTTACCATGGACCCACTCGCGCCGCGTGACCCGATTGATCCGCTCGATCCTTCCGCTTCCGCCGGTGCCGCCCCGGCAGGGGCTGGTGCCCGCGTCATTGGTAGCGGCGCCGGCGACGGGCCAGGCCCGGACGTGATGGCGGCCGCGACGCTTGATGGCAACAAGGTCTACTCCTCCGACGGTGAGGATATTGGGAAGATCTCGGACATCATGCTCGACGTGCGTAGCGGCCGCGTCGCCTATGCTGTGCTCACCGCCGGCGGCTTTCTCGGGATGGGCGGGACGCTACACGCTATTCCATGGAGCGCGTTGACGCTCGACACGGACGAGAAGTGCTTCCATCTCTCCGTTGCGGCCGAGCGCGTGAAGACCGCGCCGGGTTTCGACAGGGATCATTGGCCAGCGATGGCTGATCCCCAGTGGGGTGCGTCGGTCCACCAGTTCTACGAGCGTGAGCCATACTGGGCGGCTACGCGCGACGTGGTCGAGCGCGATCCCGCTGTTCCGGTCGATCCGTCTACACGCCTCTAACGTTGCCACGGACGCCCGCTCTTCGACGGTTCTTCACCGGAGACGCTGTCGAGACTGTGACGTCCCCCCTTCTTGATCCGTTCGGCCCGGAGACCATGGACGAAAAAAAACCCGCGGTTCCGAGGAACGCGCGGGCGGGCTAAATAAGTTAAGGCAAGGACCCCGTCGGGCAGGCCATTGGCTCGCTGACTATCGATCCGTCGCCGCAGCCTCTCTATCAGCGAAAGTACCCGGCATCCACGGGACGAACTCCACCAATGCGCTACCGCATAGGGGCTCGGCCCGCCCCCTGCCGAAAAGGTGGCTCCAGTCGCCATCTGCCGCCCGCGAATCCGGCAGCGTGCTGGCATGCTGGCCAATCATGCGACGTAGCGCGTTGGCTGGCGTTACACCAAGCAGCTGGCAGGCAGCATAAAAGGCTTCCGTTTCCGAGTCGTAAGAGGTCTGGCCGCACCCGGAAAAATGCCATTTCAGACCCGGCTGCGGGCCGGCGCGATCGGAATCGCGCTGAAACGTGCTGACACCAACGTCCATCAGCTTGTCCCGCATGGCGAATTCCTGTGCCTCGGTCAATAAATATGCTGCGTTGACAGGCCCGTGGGCGGCCATACTTCCCCAGATGTGCCCACCGATGTCGACAGCGAACACTGCCCGCAGCGCGCTGCTGCCGCGCTCGAATCTCAGCACAAGCATCAACGACGTCGTCAGGGCAGTTACCCGGTCAGCGGCCACGCTCCGGTCGCGAACCTCAACGCGCACTGGCGTGGTCCACTCATCACCCCAGGAAGAGCGCTTCCATGTCGAATCCGTTCCAGTCAGTGAAACACCCTGACCGAAATCATAGGTGGCGAGAGCGTTAAACGCATGGTTGAGTCGTTCCCGCAGAATTGTTGCCTGTTTCAATTTACTCTCCAGAATGGGGGGCGCCGAGGCGCCCGATGAAACTGACGGTTCAAATGCGCAAGCCCGGATAAATACAGACGTGCGTCATCCATTCGCTACCGGACGGCAACGCGTTCACGAATTTTGCGAGGTCCATGTCGCGGTAGTTCAGCTCGATGTGACTGCCCCGGAGAATCGCCGCCTGTAGGTAGAACAGCGTCGCTAGTCCCTCTTTACCGAACTGCTCCGTGATTCCGCTCAGCGTTTCCTCCGAGTCGATAAGCTCGCGCGAAAATCGGGCGCTCGCCGCAGCGCAATTCAACGACACAACCGCAGCAATGCATGCGTCAGCCTGATCACCGATATCTCCCGCGCTCAAGGCTTTCGCGGGGAGCGCACCGCACGCGACCAGACAGTTCTGCACGTCGCTGGCAAAATCCGAACACGAATAGGTCACATGAAACTCCACAAGTCTTGTGTGAGCGATGACACGGTCCCTTGCGGGACAGCGTGCCCCGCAAGGTTGTTAAATTGGAACGGCTGATCAGGGTTCCACTACTGCGCGCGGTACGGCTCACCGAGCGCGGTAACCTGCTCCCAGTTCGCCACGAACTTCCGGATCACTTCGTCATCGCCTGAGATGACGACGGCGTTTTCCGAGTTGGCGCGTGCGGCCTGCTGCGTGTAGTTATAGCTGCCAGTCTCCAGCCAGGTGCCATCGACCAGGAGGTACTTGCTGTGCTGGATTGGAAAGGTGCGGATTGTGCGGACAGGGACGCCGGCGTACGTCAGCGCGCCGAGCGCTGCGCGCGCGCGGCCGCTGCGATCCTCGTCGGCGTTGCTGCGATAGTCGACACTCACCTGGACGTCTACACCGCGGCGCTTCGCCTGAATCAGCGCGCGGACCACCGCCGGCGACGTGAAGGTGTAAGCCATCACGCGCACCGACTGTCGCGCGCGGTCGATCGTCCGCAGGACAAGCGTTTCCGCTCCACCGTCGGGCGAGAACGATACGTCGACGGTTGCGCGCCCCGCTGCATTCGCGGGTGCAGCCGTCATCAGGCAGACGGCCGCCACGAGGGAAGCGGCAACAGCCGCGACAAGAATCTGTTTCTTCATCGAACTTCTCCTATGCGTATACGGGAAAAGGCCCCGTTTCTTTCGAAGACGGGGCCAGACAGGTCGACGCGCTGCGCGCGTCAGGAGCAGGTCTGCGGGTGGCTGGTGAGAAACACCAGGACGCGGCCGTCCTTGCAGAGCACGAAGTCGCTGGGCTCGCCCTGCGGCTCGTAAATGCTGATCACTGAGCGATGAGCGGCGTCCGTGATCGGTGCAGTGGTTGAGCAGGCGCACAGGGGCACCAGGCTCGCCGCAGCGAGCGCCAGGGTCAGGTATCGGGACATGGTGGAAAGTCTGAAAAATGGAAGTGCGTGCCCGAAGGCACGCGATGGAAAGGCCGCTTACGCAGCGTGTTGCTGTGTGTTGGCAACCGCAACCACGGTAGTGATCCACTTTCCGTCGATGAGAACGTCGCGCATCGTGGTGCCGTTCAAATCGTAGGTGTGAATCGTCCCGATGCGCGGAGCTGCCGGGCGTACTGCTAAGGTCAGCGCCGATGTGCGGGCGTGGAGGTCTAGTTTCGATTTCATGGCATTCCTCGTAAGAAAAATGAGCGAGGAATGCCCCTGTGGGGAGCATTCCCCACAGGGTTAAAAGTTTCGTGACGTCTAGGCGGCGAGCGCTTCAACATCGATCACAGCATCAGCTTCTGCAACGAGTTCAGGTGTTTGCGAGATGAAAAACTCCCGCTCATACCCTCCCTGCTTCAGTACTTCCCGCTTCATTCGCATGAACTGCACCTTGCGTTTCGGATCGAGTGGACCGTCCGATTCGTCACTGAACAGCGTCTGAAACGGCTGGCCAGCGTTCTGTGCGAGGTACAGGGCAACACCGCGAGTCAAGCACTCGTTGATCCAGACCTTCTGACCACCCGACATCACCCCTACGGCTTTGCTGGAGTCGTTCTCGGCGTCGTACACGAGGATTTCAAATCCCTCGCGCAATTCACCGGTCGCCAGCGAACGCTGGGTCTGAACCTCGACGGTAAAGCGCATGCCGTAGCACGCCAGCAGGAGGTCATTGACCTTCTGCGTGAGTGCCGGGCCTGCGTCGTCAATCGTCAGCGCGATAACGCCCTCGTTGCCGAGACCTTTCGCGGTGAGCTTCCATCGAGCGATAGCGTCGGAAATTCGGTCGGCGCGCAGCTGCGTCGCGTCGAAACCCGCCAGCTCCTTCACAATCGCATCGCGTTCTGCCTCGCGGGTTGCATGAAAGCGGACCAGCGCTTCGATCCGCGCATCAAATGCCGCGAGCGCTTCGCGGTTAGCAGTCAGTTGGCGATCAAGCTTTCCAATCTCGGCCGAAGCGTCTACGGCTGCGAGACGTGTGCTCTCTGCTTCGGCTTCACGCAACAAAGCGGTCAATCGGGTCGTCTCCGCCTCCCGGCGTGTTCGCCCCTCAAGTTCCTCGGCGTCAACGGTCGCCAGTTCCTGCCGGGCGGCGTCGAGACCAGTCGTGGCCGCGTCGAGCAGCGGTTTGCGCGCTGCCAGTTCGGTCGCTTTCTGGAAATCAGCGCGTGCGGCTGAAGCCGCGGCGCCCGCCGTTCGCAAGTCCAGTTGCCGTGCCCCCAGTTGTTCAACCTCGGGGGCAAGTCGCTCAGACTGCTCGCGGGCAGCCCGAAAGTTTTCCCGGAGCTTCTGTAACGAGATCGCCTGTGTCGAAGCCTGTGTGGCCGCACCGTGGGCCTGTGCAAGAAGAGGACAGGTAGCGTGCATGGCATGACCCGCGCACGGCACCTGGCTCACGACAGCGGCCTGTTGCTGCAGCGACCTGAGCAACTCCGCCTGCGATGTGCCCTGAGAATGAAGGCCTTGCAGACTGGTCGTCACGGCGGTGAGTGACACGCGCTTCGTCTCAAGTTCGGCGATCACAGCCTGCAGCGATACGACGCGTGCTTCCTCCCGGCCGATCCTTAGCTGTGCTTCGTCACGCGCGGCGGCCGCACCGACAATTGCATCGCGATCCTTCAACGTGGCTTCGTGCCCGGCGATGGTTTGCCGGATCACGACACGACGCTGATTTACCCGCTGCGTGGCGGTCGCCTGATCCGCTGCGATTGTCTGCAGGGAACCGGACAACTCGGTCCGCCGCGTCGCCAGTTCGCGAAGTCTGACCTCCACCGTTGCGTTCTCCCCCTGTCTTACGACGAGGGAGGCGCGCTGGGTGGTCAGATTCTCCGTGCTCAGCAGCAGCGCATCGCGTTCCTTCCGGGCTGCGACGAGCGCATCTTCGTCAACCGCGATGGCGCGCTCGACCAGCACCTTCCGGTCACGCTTTCCCGATAGCGCAACGATTTCCTGTTGCACGGCCGTAAGCGATCGCGTGAGCACCTTCGCGACATCAGCCGCTTTTGCAGACATCGCGCGAAGGTGATCGATCTTCAGCATTTCAGCGAGCAGCGCCTTGATCTCGCTCGCGTTGTATGACGCGAGCGGACGCCGGTTCTGGGCAGAAAAGACACTGGTGAAGAATGATTCGAGCGATCCGCAGATGGCTTCAACGCACCGGTCATAGGTTTCGCCCTTCCCGTCGGAAACAGTCCCGTCGGGTAGCGCGAACGGTTGCCACGTACCATCGGCACTGCGCCATGCAAGGAAGTACTCGGCCTTGCCAGTCTTGCCGGGCTTACGAAACGCAAATGACGAGCGATAGCGGATCCCGTCGTGCTCCCATTCGAGTTCCTTGCGAGCCTGCGCTCCCGAGATGTTGTCCCAGTACGAGAACGCGTCGACAGACAGCTTCGTCGCGCGCGATGGCATGATCCGGTAGGGATGCAGGTTGTCCATGATCGTGGATTTACCTGCTCCGTTCGGGCCAGTCAGCGCGATAAGGCCAGTCGGCAGCGATTCGAGATCGAGCGTCACACTTTCACGCTTCATCCCGTCCCGAACGCCATAAAACCCTTCCAACGTCAGTATCAGAGGTCTCATCAGGGCACCTCCGGCAGCGGTGAGTCGAACAGGTAGTCCGACGGCAGCACGGGCGCATTGTCGTCGTTGTAGAAGGACACCGGAACGGAAGGATCGGGATTCGCAGCCACCAGCGTCGATGCCTTGACGAACTCGCCAGCAATGCATTTTTCGACGTCGTCGCAAACCTTCGCAAACTGCGCGCTGGCCTGCTTGAGGACTTGATCCCAGCTACCACAACCCGTCAATGCCTTGAGCTCGCGCCCACTCCACTGATTGGCATAGCCTGAGTTAAACGACCACAGAAGGTTCTGCATTTCCACGTCGGGGACGACGACGATTTCCGGCTCGTCTGCGTTGATCGCATCGGCGAGCACGAGACAACAATCGCGTTGCGCGATCACGGCGCCGCGTTCGACGCCGAACGGTTCAAAAAAGATGCCAGCTGTGAATCGCGCGTAGGTCGCGAGATCATGCTGAAGCATGCGGGCAGACGCGGCTGCGTTGAAGTGCCGGACCCAGTTTGAGCCAGCGGGATACAGTCCAAACATGACACACTCCACAGAAAACGGCGGAGTGCTCCCGTTGGGGATCGCTCCCCGCCAGGGTCAGAAAAAAAATGGATACAGCTAACTGCTATCGATGCGTCGATGACGCGGGGTAAACCTTGTTCCGATAGGCCGCACGCGCACGGCCTATCGGAACACGGCTGTGTCCGCGTGGGAGCGCCGGACTGGCCGCTCCCACGAAATCGCGGCACTACGCCGCAAACAGATCCTCGTTCAGCCAGGATAGCGATGAGGGTTCCATAGCCGGTTCCGGCGAATGCGTAAGCATCGTCGGTACTCCGAGCAACGCACCCGGTTCAGCGCGAGCGTCGACGAGACCCGGAACTAGTGCGTCTGGTTCAGCATCGATATCCGCGAGGACACGGACCGCGATAGCGTCCGCGTCACCCAGATCAAGCAACTGCAGACAATCGATGACAGGGGCCGCGTCGACGTTCGAGAGCGCACACCAGCGCGCAACTTTCCCCTCGACCGTCGTCTCGAGACTGATCCCCGCGGCACGGCTTCGGACGACGGGCAGGATGCGGTTTTCCATCTTCAGGCCAGCGGCGCCGGTGAACATGGCTTCGATTGCCTTTCGATCGACCAGTTGACGATGCTCCTCGTCGATCTGCCAGCGAACGCGGACGAACGTGTCGCCTGCGCTATCCGCGATCTCCTGAAGCCTCTTCATATCCGGCGGCCCGTCAAACTCGACGCTAAGCATCTGCCGCGACGGCGTCGCGACCAGTTCCGCAGTTGCGCGGCCCGGCTCAACGTCCCATAGCAGGTAGCCCTTGTCGCCTTCTTCACCGTAGTGAAAACGCCCGATCGATCCCGGGTACGCGACCAGTCTGCTGTCGCGCTCCCATTGCTGCGCCTTATGGATGTGTCCGAGCATGAAACCATCGCATCCGGCATCGAACAGCGCCGTCAGCGAAAATTCATGATCGAAGCCCGCCATCGTGACACCGTGCTCGGTCGTACAACCGTTCACGGTGCCGTGCGAAATGCCGATGGTTCGAATGCCCGCCTCACGCAATTCACGGTTCACCCGGCCAGCCGCTGCCAGATATGCGGCGAGCACATCGCCCAGTTCCGTCGCCGCCGCGAGCGCGCCAACGCCCGCCGCAAGCTGACCCTTGTTGACGGTCGGAAGACAGGTGAACACCGCCTGCGGAGGTACAGCCAGAAGATCGTGCAGTTCGCTGGCCGAAAACACCGGACCGTGCGATGACAGAAAATCACCATCGGCCAATGCAACCTGGCAAACGCGGTCGGCGATGAACACCGGATGCGTGCTACCCATCAGCGCGAAGTTATCCAGCGTGCCCGGAGGCTCGTGCGAGAACGTGCCCTGCAGCATGATCACCGGCATCGCTTCGGCGAGACGGTGGATCTGGCTGGCCAGCGCATGCAGAGCCGGCGCGTGAGCGTCCAGCCGGTGATCCGTCGAGTCGCCCGAGATCACCGCAACGTCGGCGCGCCGGCCTATCGCGTTACCAGCCGCAAAGCTGAAACAGCGGTCAGACTCGACCAGGTTGTCCGGCGCGTAATGCAAGTCAGAAAAATGAGCGATTTTCAATTTCGCCTCCAAAAACGTTGGCCGCACAAAGGCAGCCTAGATATGGATCGACACGTCCTACTGGATAACCGAATCTTCGTCCGGACGAATCTCAGACGCCCTTGCGAACGATTCGCGTTGCTCTCGGCAGTAAAATTCGGTGTCGTAGTTTTCCGAATCCTCGATACACTGCTCAAGGTTACTAATAAGGAGATGAAGACTCTTCTCCTCCACGAAGAAACCAACCTCTTCGCAGCCCCGCCTTATGGACACCAGAAATGCGTGCACAACCGGCAAAAGATCGGGCGAAAGAAAACCGTCGGCCTGCAATACCGTCTCAAGCAATCCGCGCGCTACCGGCCTCCGATAATCGGTCGCATATAGCAGATCGGTAACCTCGGATAGTGTGTGTTTCACCGCGCAATGGGGAATCAAAATCATGTCGCACTCCATATGTTTAAAAGTGTTTTTCACTCATCCAATTCATGAACGAGTCGGCAGGAAACAGATAACGCAATGACAAAATTGGCCGCGAAACACGGCTCCAAACTCGATGCGCCAGCGCGCTCTCGAAAGCACTTGAGCAAGTCCGCTTGCTGAAATGTTCTCGCGATACAGAAAAGGAAACCAGCCCCGAAGGGCTGGTCAAGGTTTGTAGAAGTGGTCAGATCAGCAACGACTGCTGTCGCGCGTCGACGATTTCCCTGTCGAGCGCAGCACGGTCCTTAAGCGCGTCCTCGAGCCGTCCGTTCATCGCATCGACATCCTGCGGGCGGTCCGTCCAGCCGCGGCCGAATCGCGCGTGCGCGTAGACACGGAAATCGTGCTTACGGTCATCCACGCTCAGACCAAGACGTTGGAGCAGATCCGACAGACGATGGAGCTTGTCTTCGAGAGACTCATCCACCGCACCGGCTGTTGATACGCGCATAAAACTGACCCACTTCCGCTAGAAATTTGCATCGAAAATTGACCCACATGTTCAACTGCCTGCTTGGACGCCAAGCAGGAGAACGGAGTGATAACCGTGAGCATGTTGGCCAAAATTCGGCGGATGCATTTCCGCGATGGCGTCCCGCTCCGGGACATTGCAAGACAGACAGGGCTTTCGAGAAACACTATTCGACGATGGTTGCGCGAACCGTCGGAAAGCGAGCCGAAATTCGCTAAGCGCATCAGCAACAGCGTCGTCGACCCGTGGTCAGAGCAACTGCGACTATGGCTGGTCGCCGATACGAGGCGTACAAGACGGGAACGGCGCTCGGCAACGCAGATGTATGAGGATTTACGGGCGGCTGGCTACGACGGGAGCTACGACCGCGTGTCTGCCTTTGTGCGCAACTGGAAGAAGGAGCGCGATTCCGGAGCGCAGCGTGGCGCCTTTGTGCCGCTCGCCTTTGAGTATGGTGAAGCATTCCAGTTCGACTGGAGTTGCGAGTATGTCTTCATCGGTGGACTCAGACGACGCGTAGAGGTCGCACACATGAAGCTCGCCGCGAGTCGTGCCTTCTGGCTTGTGGCCTATCCGACCCAAAGCCATGAGATGCTGTTCGACGCCCACGCACGAGCATTCGTCGCGTTAGGCGGCATTCCCCGGCGCGGCATCTACGACAATATGAAGACTGCCGTCGACAAGGTTGGCCCGGGTAAGGAGCGAGCTATCAATGCGCGCTTCCACGCGATGTGCGGCCACTACCTGTTCGAGCCTGAGTTCTGCAACCGGGCCGCTGGCTGGGAGAAAGGCATCGTTGAAAAGAATGTCCAGGACCGCCGCCGGCAGATTTGGCACGATGCAATCGGTATCCGGTGGGAATCGCTTGAGGTCCTGAACATATGGCTGGCAGAACGCTGCCAACAGGCCTGGAAGCAACTGAGACATCCGCAATGGCCTGAGCTCAGTGTGGAAGACGCCCTCGCGGATGAACGCCCTCGGCTGATGCAGGTTCCAAAGCCGTTTGATGGCTACATTGAGAAACCCGTGCGCGTCTCGCCGACGAGTCTGGTACATCTCGACCGGAACCGTTATAGCGTGCCGACGGAGTTTGCACATCATATTGTTAGCCTGCGTAGCTATCCGACCTACATCAGCCTGGTGGCTGACGGCATCGAAATTGCCCGCCACCCCCGCAGCTTCGACCGCTACCAAACCTTTTATGACTGGCGGCACTACATCGCTTTGGTGGAACGAAAGCCCGGCTCTTTGAGAAACGGCGCGCCGTTCCTGACGATGCCAGAACCGATGCTTCGCCTGCAGAGACACCTACTAAGGCAGACCGGTGGCGACCGCGTAATGGTCCAGGTCCTGGCGGCCACCCCCGTTCATGGCCTGGAGGCCGTGCTGGTTGCCGTCGAGCTTGCGCTCGAGTCCGGACGTCCCAGCGGAGACCATGTCCTGAACATCCTTGCCCGACTGAAAAGCCAGTCGGCTCAATCGGGCGACGGGGTGAGGACAGCAATAACGCTCAAGGTCGAACCGCTTGCAGACGTCTACCGTTATGAACGACTGCGCGTAATGCGCGACGAGGAGGATGGTCGTGTCGAATGAAACTGCCGCACTTCTCAAGGCGCTAAAGCTTCACGGAATGGCGCAGGCGTGGCCCGAACTGGTAGCACAGGCACGACACAGTGACTTTGAACCGGAGAAATTCATGCAGATGCTGCTGAAAGCAGAAACGGCTGAACGGCAGGTTCGGTCAATCAACTACCAGATGGCCGCCGCACGCTTCCCCGCGCACCGTGACCTTGCCGGCTTCGACTTCGAGCAGGCTAGCGTCGATGAAACTCTTGTGCGAGAGCTCCACACTGTCCGCTTCTGCGAGTCCGCGCAGAACGTAGTGTTCATCGGTGGACCTGGCACAGGAAAGACGCACCTGGCGACGTCCATCGGTATCGACGCGATACAGAATCATGCAAAGCGGGTCCGGTTCTTCACTACGGTTGAACTCGTCAACCAGCTTGAAGCCGAGAAGGCAGCCGGCAAACCAGGGCAACTGGCAAATCGTCTCATGTATGTCGACGCCATTGTTCTGGACGAGTTGGGCTATCTCCCGTTCACTCAAACGGGCGGTGCACTGCTGTTCCATCTGCTCTCGAAACTTTACGAGCGTACGAGCGTTCTCGTTACAACCAATCTGAGCTTCACTGAATGGTCGAACGTCTTCGGCGACGCGAAGATGACAACTGCGCTGCTTGACCGGCTCACCCACCACTGCCATATAGTGGAAACAGGCAACGATTCCTGGCGCTTCAAAAACAGTACGGCGGGGCAGCCCGCTTCGCGGGCTGCAACCCGTAAAAGCTCACCCAAACGACAAAAAGAGGAGGAAATCGACGCACCAGATTGATGTTTATCAGCATCAGGGGTGGGTCAATTTTAGATGCAAAAAGTGGGTCAGTTTCCAGTGCAAATCAACACGATATTGATCTCCTGCCGCATCAGGGCGTCCAGAACCGCAGTGGAGCAGTTCAGGAGCGCGAGGCGGTTATCCAGCGTTGATCGTGACCAGCCGAGCGTTTTTGCCGTCACGTCCCGATCTCCGCCATGCAGCCCTAGCAGCTCGGCTGCGTCGCGAGCCTCTTCGGCCGGCGAAAGACCAGCGCGCTGGATATTTTCCGTGAGCGCCATACGTCGCGCCTGGACCGGACTGACGTCCTTCACGGTGATAGGCATCGGATAGTCTTCACCGTGGGCAGCCATCGCAGCGCGATAACGCCGACCTCCGGCAATGACTTCATAGAGGAAGCCGTCTTCATCGATCGGCCGCACCAGGATCGGAGTATCGACGCCATGTTCGCGGATCGAGTCCGTGAGTTCCGCCATTGCCTTCGGTTCGAAGTACTGGCGGGGATTTAGACCAATCCGGATGTGCTTCAGGGGAGCAGTCAGTTGCTGTTGCATTGCAGGTTCTCCAGGGAGGGAACCTGCCCCCTGTTCGGGAGTGGTTCCCGAGGGGGTTAATAGGTAGTCGTTCGATGCGTCGGTGACGCGGTAGGTAGCGCAACGATACATTCGTCAATCGCGCGCGCCGGCCCGTAAAGCAGCGAAAAATGATCCGGCTTTCAATTCCAGTGGACGAAAAAAAACCCCGGTTAGAAACCGGGCTTCGTGCAGAAAGTGCTATCCCCGCGAAACCCTGCGAGGGACTCAAAAAAAGCGACTGCCGGAGTCAGAACAACACCAGCTGCGCAATGCGATCGAAGATGGTCTCCTGCGCCGGGACAAGGTCGCGTGTGCTGATCACCTGCTCGAAAAGAGTCGCGACAGAATCGCCTGGAACGCTCGGTGAGACCGCAGGGTCGTGGCACTCAGCCACCGCCAGCTCGCTCTCCGCACCGGCGGATACCGCTTCCCGCTGCAGGTCGCGAGTCGTGGCGATAGGCACGTCGGCGGTGCCGGGTGCTTCACTGGGGTCTTCGACGCAGCCCGGTTCCGTCGCCGGGTCCTCGCCTCGCATGAGGCCCAACATCGCCTTGGCTGCTAGCCGTCTAACGAGTCGTCCTTGCCAGCCTACGATGGCATGGGCGGGCGTGTACCAGACCTCCTTCACCTCAAGCGATAAAGCGTTGCCATGTACCACAACAGCCGGGATGCCGAGAAGCGATAGCTGGACGTACGCCATGTGCACGCACCGCCGATCGATATCGACACACGTAGCATGCAGGGTCTCGGGATAGCTCAAGCCTGCGTGATGCATCGCCTGAGCTGTCGCCACGACCATGCCGCCAGATCCACACGCCGGTTCCTGCAGGGTAGCGAAGCCTTGCTCTCTCACAGAGGCGCCATCTCCCACAGCGATCATCGCCATCAGCATTGACACGCTGTACGGAGTAAAAAACTGCCCGTTGCGCGCGTTGCCGAGTTCGAGCGCCATGAAGATCTCGCCGAGTACATCACCCAGACCGTGCCCAGGAATGTCGGCTGTTCCCGGCTCTCCGAGTTCGTCGACACGCGACTGATAGCAAAGGTGAAGCTGCCCAAACATGCCGGCGAACCGGTCAAGATCCTCGCGCGTGTATCTCGCCACAATCTCAAGATAGCGCTTCTCTCGCACGTCGAACTGGGCCATGTCGACGCGACTGCTGATAGCGATCGCGCTGACTTCTACAAAATCGGAAAACACTGTGTGCGGGTCATGCGACACGAACAGTTGCCGCATAAGCTTGATAATCGCGGTCTTGTAGGGGTCCGAGCCCATCGCGGCGCGTTCGATGCGTTGCTGGCGGGCCATCAGATGTCTCCCGCCGGCGTATCAGCGCCGCGCACCTGCGACGCCAGTGCCGCCCCGAGGCCGTCGAGATTGGACAATGTGTCGCGTGCGGCCGTCTGTGCGTCGATGAAGGTGTTGACGAATTCGTTGTACATGCCTGACTCCAGGAACGGACGAGGCATGCCCCTTTGGGGACATGCCCCAAAGGGTAGAAAGGATTGGACCTGCGGACGTTCAGATGCCGTAGTGCCGCCGCACCCGTCGGCGCGCGGCGGCGAATGGCTGACCCAAGGTCACGGAAAGCGGCGCGTTACGCACGATGTGGCGCAGCGCTGCAGCGCGGAAAAGGACTGGGTAGCGGCTCTTCGCGGTTGCGAGGTACGCCAACGTGTCGTGCGGCAACCCGTAGGTGGCGCTAACCAACGTGCAAAGGCGGCGGATTCGGGATCGATTCATGATGCTCCTGACAGAATGGAACAGGAGCGACCCGGAGCGGGCGAGCGCCCGTTCGGTTGATTGGTCGGCCTGCGCGAGGCAGACCAGTTCGATGCGCCGATGGCGCGATAGGTCCGCCTATCCTAACGCTTCGGCCCGCAACGCCGGCATCCTATGCGCGGGCAATCCGCGCCCCTTTGACCTCGGTCGCCGCGCGACTTATCCACAGTTTTGCAGGGATAAACCTGTGGATAGCGAAGCGCACGGCATGAGCTGTGGCCCTTGGTTGGCCTTGCCGGAAAATGAGGCAACCCCGAGTAGCGCCCAACACGTTGAGCGCCCTTAGCCGAAATGACCCGGAAAAATGTATAGCTTTTGACGGTAACGACCCGCCGCTCAACTCGAAAGCAAAACTATTTGATGCGCCTTTCGCGCCCTTGACCTCGCGCCGGCAAACCCATAATCGGCGAACCTGCACACTTCGTTGCAGGGCCATCACGAGGAGCCATCATGAAGAGGTCTTTTCTCGCGGTTCTGACCGCCGTCCCCACTCTCCTCTCCGTGACCGTGGCCATCGGAGCGGAGTCCGCCCCGCAGTCCGTCACGACCGACCTACGGCTCGCCGAGACACGCGCGACACACAGTCGGGAGGCCACAACGTCAGTTGCGCTCGAGTACCGGCTCGCGGACGAGACAGGACATATCGTCGCGAGCGGCACGACGATCCTGTCGAAACGACGTCCGCTCGAAATGGGCACCAGTTTCGTTCGTGTGAGCTACATCGCGTCCTGTAGCCCGGATTCCGGCATCGTTACCAACGACCCGAAATGCACAGTCGAAACATCGGACATCGGTAACACGCTCAAGATCGCTCTCGCCGATGTTCAGCCGGGCGTGATCACGCTCGCGGCATGGGTCGATTGGCAGACGCTCGATGGCATGCAGACCATCCAGAACGACGGCTTTGCCACCCAGCGACCGCTGTCGCACGGCTGGAGCGACAGCAAGGCAACGACGATCGTTCCCGGACACTCCACGATCATCCAGCTCCGCAATCACTTCAGCCTGACGCTCAAGGCATCGATGTTGAACGACTGAGCCCGCGAAAGCCCGCGAAAGTCGGCATCCTTTTGCTGCGTGGCTGTTTCGCATCCTGTCGAGAATCGCTATACGCGCAGGTGCGCGCAAAGCTTCTTTTCGGGGACCACCATGGCAGAACAGCTTGGCCAGCAGGATCCAGATTCGTTGAGACTTCGACGGGTTACATACCAGACCGCCATCGATACCTGGAGCGAGGGCGTGGTCACCGATCACGACCTTGAAAACGGCATCGTTACGGTGATGGACGACGAGGACCAGTCTTTCTGGTGCGGTCAGGAGGATCTTGTCGAAGTCATCGTCTGACCGGACGGCGGACACCGGCTCCCCCTTCCGTCGCCGTCGGATCCGACGTCACTGGAGAACAGGCAAATGAAGATCAGTTTAACCAGCGCCGGCACAGCACTCATCATAGTAAGCGGCGTGGTTGCGGTCAGTGCATCGACGCTGGTTAGCTCGCTCACCGCAAGCTCAGCCCTCACCGTCGGCAACTTTTCCAGCGCCGTCGGCCTTGCCCGCGATGTGACTCTGGCATCCGATCTCTGGCGAATGGCCGCTCCTGACCGGGCACTGGCGCTCTCAGAGCGCGGCCTTTCGTCGGAGACAGCGCTAGCGACGAGGATGGCGGATACGCGCGAACGTATCCGTGGCGATGTGGAGCGTCAGGGTCGTCTCTGGAACCTGGTTCGCTACGCGTCTGGATTCCTGTGCGCGTCGTTACTCATCGTAGCGTTCCTCTCGATAAGGATCGCCTGCTTCGCCGGTGGGAAAAAACAGGCCAGGAATGATGCTGCGCGGTAAGGTCAACCAGAAAGGGGCTGCAATGATTGATTTTGAAAAGCGCGCCTACGACGCAATGCACGCGGCGTTCTGCCGCGTGCGGCTCTTGTCGAGGCGGCCTGTCAGCGAGAAAGAACGCGAGCATCTCTTTCTGCTTGCAGACGCTGCACACAACATCCCAGATGCGCTAGCGGGAGACACCTATCACCGGACCGAGCTTGAGCGTGATGTTCTAGCGCTTGAGACATTGCTCGCCGAGCCGCACGACATGACCTCCGGCGGGCGCCTTACGCAGCGCGTCGCGCGAGTGTCCTCGCTTGAGCAAGCCTTCCAACTCCTCAAACGGATTGTCACCAAATGAGCCGACTCCACACCCGCTCACAGCTCTGGGGTTCCGTCGCCCTCACTTCAACGCTCTTCCTGACGTTCTTCCTGACGATGACGGCGGCGACTGCCGGACAATCGCCGGCGCAGGCCACAGGCCTCGCCGCGCTCACGACCTTCGCTATCGAATACGCACGACGCCAGAAGCTGGCAAGGCTTCAGGCAGATCTCGCCCGGTCCGCGCGATCGACCGAGTGCGTCGTGCGGATCAACGGTGTCACCGCAGGTTCGCTGCCCGAGCCCGAGTACATCGAGCTAAGGATCAGAGCAATGCTCTCGCTGCGCAATTACGTGGGCCAGTTCATCGAAGTACTGCGCTTTGTGCTTACGTGCGCGGCGACGGTGTTGGTCGCGGGGCCATTACTGATTCTCTGGGTGCTCGTCATCGCCTCGGCCGTCGCACCGGAAACCGTTCGTCACGACCTTCTGGCGATATGCACCGCGCTGAGCTCGGCGCCGGCGACCGCATCGGCAGCGGCCATGATCAGTCAGTTGGCCAGAACGGTGATCACGATGACCGCGACACTGGGCATGCTCACTTTCGGCGTGGTGATGTTTTTCTCCAATCGCTTCCCCATCGCGAGCGCATTCCAGCGCGACGTCGATGAAGAGTTGCGCCGACGTACCGGCTCGCCGGTCCGCGGAGACGTTTCCGTCTCGCGCTCAGTCGCACATGGCGCCGGCAGCGCCACCGCGATCGCAGGCTGAGAGGACGTCCGCATGTCTCCCCTCGAGTTCGCCCCCATCCTGGCAGCCCTCTTCCTCGGTGGGGCGGCAGTCCACCGGCTTTTGGTCTCTCTCGGCGTACCGGTGTGGCTGGAATGCGGCGGTTCGCTTGCCACACTCGCACTGGCGGCATTCTGCAGCAGGCGGGCGCGTAGATCAGCACGTCAGGCTGCGCTCTCGCGCGAAGAGGAGCGGCAACGGCTACAAGTCCAATTTCCCCATTGCCACGCCACGTACCTCAGCAACGGGCAGTGGTTTCACACCGACAAGGCGACCGGACGCGAGTACCAGCCGGGGAGCCAGTAAAACGGCGGCGCCGTTCAAGGAGTCAGCATGTCCAGCGTCTCATTCGACAACGCCACCTATCCTCTTAGCGACGTTCAGGAAAACCCGGCTCGCTATCTGGCGAGGCTGGAGCGCGCCAAGGTGACGCCCGGCCATGCTGTCTGCCTGTGCGTCCCACGCCGCGAACCGCTACGTCTCGTGATTCGCCGCTACGGCAAGTTCTGCCACCTCGCCGGCTGGCCGGAAGACGGCCACCGACATTTCCCGGGTGGCACCAACGCCCCGGCCTGCCCGTTCTACAAGGATCGCGACGCCCAGTCCTCCAATGGTGACGTCGACACCACCGCGGCGATTGTCGCGACGCCGGGCGGGATCAACGCGAAGCTCGACATTGCACTCGTTCAGCGCGAGTCCGCTTCGGGCGCGCGCCGCACCGCTGGAACTGGTTCTTCAGGCACCTCGCGGCGGGCGGCGTCATTGCTCGCGTTCCTTCAGACGTTGTGGATGACCGCCCGGCTAAACAGGTGGAGCGGGCTCGCCACGAGCCGTCACTGGGGCATCTGCAACGCGATGCTGCTCGCCGAGCTTGGGGACGCGGTTGTCAACGGCGAACCCGCACAGACTGCGCTTCACGTGATGCGCCGTTATGAAGAGGCCGATCGCGCGGCGATCAACGCGGAGTTCGACGCGTTCCTCGACGGTGTCGCGATCACCGGCGTAACCAGTTGCCGCGGGCTGATCATCGGCGAAGTGAACGAGCTTGCACGAACGCAATTCGGCTATTCGCTTTCGCTTCGCCAGAGCGCGCGCAAGTATTACTGCAGTACCGAGCTTGTCGCTCACGCGGAAAAAACCTTCGCGCACGCGTGGCGCGCGCTGGGCGATCGCAGTGCGCGCGTCGTCGCCATCCTTCTCGTTGAACGCACGTCGAAAGGGCACCTGCGGCTGGTCGATCTCGCAGCCATGCTTTGCTCGGCGGCCTTTCTGCCCTGTGACTCCATTCACGAGGTCGCGCTTGCAAACCGCCTCGTGACGGAGCACCGCGCTTTCGAGAAGCCAATGCGTATGACGAGGGGCGAAGACATGCTGCCTGACTTCGAACTCACGGACACCGCGCCGCGCTACCACGTCGAGGTGTACGGCATGAACGGCCTGCCCGCCTACGAGGCACGCAAAGAGGCGAAGCGGGAGTTACGGCGTCAGCGTGGGATACCAGCGCTCGAATGGGACGTCGACAAGACCCCGCTTCCGCAACTCACGCTGCCGCCAGCAGCGGTAGCAGCGGCTTCACGGCAGCGATCCACAACTTGACTTCGGCGGGTCGCGGTCATGCTTGTTTCCAGGCCGCCGCGATCGCGCGGCACCCATCTTCCATCCTGGAACCAACAATGAAAATCCTCCTCATCGATATCGTCCGCGACCTGGCCGACATCGCAACCTACACGCCTCCGTACTCCGGCGACGGCTCATTGCTGAACCCATCGGACGAACTGGCGACCGTGCTTGGCCTCGCCGGCAGACTGCGCACACGCGTCAACGCGCTGCTGGACCTTGTGCATGCGGCACCGGGCGAGACACTCACGGGTTGGACCGATGCACACCGCCAGTTCTTCCGCGAATGGCTCAGGAAGACCTTTCCCAACGAAGCGGGCGCCGCCACGATCGCGCTGGGTGATGCGTGGATGGATGGGCTGCGCGTCGGTGCGAGCGTCGGGGTGGTCCGTGCCGGGCCGGACGCGTCTGTGCAACCGCATGCCGCAGCGTCGCCGCGCGCGATTGAGCTCGCCGGCGTTGCCGACGTACGCGATGCCCGCTCCGGTGAGTGGCAAACGTGCGCCGACTGCCACGAATCGGTTGACGGTTATCCGGTCGGTAAATACCCATACAGCGAAACGCTGCGATGCGAGCTTGGCGCGGGCTGCGTCAACTGCGGAGGCATCGGCGCCGTCTGGGACCGCAACGTCGATGCTGGAAAGGCCAGCACGGCCTCGGGCCCCATCGCAACGCGAAGAACACCGAGCGTCGGCGTGCGTCTCCGTCGCTGTCGCCACTGCAATCCTCGACGTCGTGGAAGCGCTTGGCCGGCAGCTCGATCCGCTGCTCGACAGGCAAGGCACCGACTACGTCCGCGCGTTCACGAAAGCCCGGCAGGCCGTAGAAGCGTGTCGGATAGCGCCCCCCGGACCTGTGACCGCGTCGGCCGACACACCGGCCGGCGGTGTCCAGCAAGCACGCAGTCATCGCAAGGGCGGCTTTCCGGTCCTCGCCGAATTCGATCCCACCCACCCGTTGCTACCCATATCGCGCGCCGCGATCGACGCTCCGAACGATCACGAAACACTGCCGCGCGGAGCATGCATCGATGACCGGTGACAAGGAACAATCAGGCGCGCGGACCGTCGCGACGCGTGACCGCGGCGGCCCATACGTGTTGACCCTGCGCCTCAAACGGGTCTACTTCGAAGATATCTCGTGCGGTAACAAGCCGTGGGAATACCGGCTCGCCACCGGGTACTGGCGAAAACGCATCGAAGGCCGGCACTTCGACTACGTGCTCCTCACGCTCGGGTATCCCGCGCGGTCGGAACAGGACCTGCACATGCTCAAGCCATGGCGCGGCTATATCGAACAGCAGCTGCTCCACCCTCACTTCGGCGACGACGAAGTCCACGTGTTCGCCGTGAACGTGACAGCGCCCACTCTTCCGCTCCACGTGCTCTACAACGACCTGACGCGCGCTTGACTTCGCGCCCGCACCGGCAATCTGTACATATGCCGGCTACCACCGGCGCCACCGGAGACCATCATGCACGGCAAGCACTTTTTCCTGAACCGCGTAGTTGCACGCTCGCGCGAGTGGCAATGCCGCTATCCGGCGCTGAGCGCTGCCTACCAGAACCCCGAATCGCTGTCGGGAGGCCGTCAGCTCGTCGCCGCCGTGGCAGATCCTGAGGGCATTCGGTGCGTGTTCTTCAGCAACCTCGGCTCGGTACTCGATTTCGCCGCCAGCTGGGCAGAACTGGATAGCGCCAGAACCTGGTGGCATTTCACCGTCCGCTGGAACTTCTGGTATTTCGATGACGCCCGGAGTCTCTTCGCCATGCGTGCGGCCGGGCACGATCCGGATCATCGGACGATCGCTACCGGCCCACAGGTGGACCGTCGTTACAACGACAGCCTTACCGCGTTTCTCGACCGGGCCGAGGCGCGCTTCCGGCGGGACATCGGCAATATCGCGATCCTTCAACCTGTGAGTCGGGCCTGCACCGACGACGCAAGCGCCACGTCATGAGCGAGAACTCGACGATCGAGTGGACGGACCATACGTTCAACACGCACTGGGGTTGCAGCAAGGTCAGTCCTGGCTGCGACCATTGCTATGCCGAAACCCTCGCCGGACGATTCGGAACCGGATGGGGCGACGAAGCCGCCAAACGGGAGTTCGACGAGACACACTGGAACGACCTGTTGCGGTGGGACAGAAAGGCGGCCCGGGAAGGCGTCCGGCGCCGGGTATTTACGAACAGCATGTCCGATCTCTTCGACCGCTTTGCGCCGGACGGCGTTCGCGCCCGTCACTGGGAATTCGTTGCGCGCACACCCAATCTCGACCACCTGCTGCTGACCAAGCGCATCGGCAATGTCGCGCGCATGGTTCCGGCCGAATGGCTCGTGGAAGGCGGCTGGCCAGCGAATGTGTGGATCGGCGCGAGCGTCGTGAATCAGAAGGAAGCCGATCGCGATATCCCGAAGATACTCACCTTGCCGGCCCGGGTGCGATTTTTGAGCATGGAACCGCTGCTCGGACCGGTCGTGCTTCGCGATTCATGGTTACACGAGCTGGGCTGGGTGATCGTCGGTGGCGAAAGCGGGCGCTACGCGCGCCCGATGCATCCGGCGTGGGCACGGGCGCTCAGAGACCAGTGTGAGGCCGCGGGCGTTCCGTTCTTCTTCAAACAATGGGGAGAATGGGCCCCGATCCATGCGGTGTCGAGCGAGAGCGTGCGCGCCGGTCTGAGCGCCAGCGCTGTCCAGATCGTCGGATCCGGAGGCGACGGTGAAGCCAACGCGAACGTTGCTGTCATGCGCCGGGTAGGCAAAAAAACAGCCGGCCGACTTCTGGACGAACAGCTCTACGACGGACTTCCGCGCGCGGCCTGATCGTGACCAGTCCGTCCGCCGAACCCCAAGCCGCGCTGCGGATCAGCCACCGCGGCCTCGCCGCTTGCGTCTGTAATCCGCTCTATTCCGGCTTTTAGATTTATCAGTATGGGGCAATAATGCAGCCACCTTTCAAAACATACATCCTTCGCGCATGTACGAACAGCTCATACCCTGTGACCATTGCGGCGGTCGTCCGACCGTTGGGCGCTCCCAGCGGGTCGTAGCACAGCTCGGCGACGACGGGTTCGATTACAGCGGGTTCGGACGGGATGCGGGGCCGCCCGAGATCGGTGACACGATGCCACGGCCGCCGGGTGCTCCGCAGACAGAGCCCATCGTCTGCATCTACTGCGACGGCTGTGGCATGACCACTCCCTGGGAGCCCGTCGGCACGAATATGACCGCGGCGCTCGATCGCGTTGGGCTCATCTGGAACAGGCGACTGAACCGCCCGCCCACCGAGGCGCATGACCTTCAGGCGCTCGTCGAAAAAGAGCTTGGCGCGCCGGACATACATTTCGTGCTCGACCTGCTCGCGCGCAACAAGGACGAGTGGGCAAGCCGGGGCCCCATCTTCGCCATGCTCGCTCAGCGGCTCGTGGACGCCACTGTCGTCACCGCCGATAGCTGGCCCATCGAACCCGTCCTGAACGACGCTGCGCGCTACCGCAAGCTGGTACACCATGCCCACTCCGTGAGCATCGACGGCGAGCGGTACATCCAGTTTCCCAGAGTCTCCAACCCGAACCGCGATCCCTACGTCCTGTATGAGGTGGAGGTCGCCGCAGTCGTCGACGGTCTACCCGATCGCGGTCGCTGGTAACACAGACGATAGCCTCTGATCGCTGCGTCCCCTCAAGGCACCGATCAGCTTTCCTGCGCACGGACGACGAATACTGGCGCTCGCCCACCAGACGAAAAAAAAGCCGACGCAAGGTCGGCTTGAAGAGGTTCCAGATTTCTTTGAGGGCTGACTGGAACCTGAGAGAGATTCCATTCTGCCCGGCGCGCGAACCGGCGCCCGGCCATATCCCGTGTGATTTTCCACGCCATTCGCGGCGAAAAACCCCATTCAGGCGACGCTTCGGTCGCGACCGTCGTGGAGCGGCGGAATTTGATCGCAGGAAGCCACGCCGCGCGCGAGCTCGATCATGCTGGCGAGTCGCAGTACGTGCGTACCGGTCCAGCCTTGCGCCGGCAGCAGTTCCCGAACACGCGCCTCCGGCCCGTTGTAAATCACCGCAGCGGTGTTCTTCTCGAAGTCGATAGCGAAAAATAGCAGATAGTCCGCCCGCCCCCTGCCCGGCGTGAATGCCGGTCCGGTCTTCAGCTTCCCGGTTGCTTTGACCTGAACCGTTTTTTCCTGTTTGGTGAGCAAATCGACGCCACCCGTACGCTTCTCAGGCCAGACAAGATCAAAGTGATCAAGCGCCAGCGCTTCGGCGATGTCCCCAACCAGACGTCCGTCGAGCGTAAATTTAAGACCCGTGTGGGCGTAGTGCCTGGCGAGTGCCTGCTGCGAATCCCACAGGGCTTTCACGGCCGCCGGAAGCTGAAACGTGAGCGGTGCAGCTCGCATAAGGATTTTCCGCGTTGAGTGGCCGCCGACATGGCAGCGGGAACAGGACAAGCGCCGTGGCGTCCGGCGGCACGAGGGGGCGCCTGCGAGTCGCGGAGTGTAGCAGGCCGCCGGTTCGTCGCTCGCTCGCCTGAGGCTCGCCTCCGGAAAGCCGCGATCCCGATTGTGGAAATGTCCCCGCCGTCCACCGACGTGAAGCCCGAAGGTTATGAGGCGGCCAGCAACCGATACAACGCCTGCCTGGAAATGCCAAGCGCCTCGGCGGCCCGGCTTTTGTTGCCTGCTGCGTCGAGCAGTGCCTTTTCCACCTCGGCACGAGTTGGCGGCTGCCGGCGTTGCCGCTCAAGCCGCTCCTTCAATCCGAAAACCGACAGGTAAGCATTCGCCTTGGTCTTGCGCGTGTGCCCGGCGGCCGCCACAACCCGTCGCATCGCTTCGTCGTGTGAATCCCGTTCGGCGCGCGCATCGCTCCCCTTGATCGGCGCGGGCACGCCGCTTACCTTCTCGTAAAGCAGTTGCAGATACTCATGGCGCAGACCGTGGCTCGTGACTCCGAGCCCGGCCTTGGTGACCCCGTGCTTGTCCAGCACGTAGTAGTACCAGTCGCGCCACTGCTTCAGGGACCGATCGGCCGGCACCGTTGAACCAGTCGTGCCGTTCGACAGTCGCGCGGCCTCCTCAAGCACGCCCACCTTCGCCTCCAGTGGCACCTCGCGCGCGAGGCCACCCTTCGTCCCATGACGGACCCCGAGCGTCTGCGGGCTGCGCACAGCTTCCAGTGGCCTGAGAAGAAAGCTCTCCTCGACACGAAGACCGAACGCAACCTGTAGCTTCAGTTGCACGGCGACGTAAGGGCACGTCTGCGCAATCTCCGCTATTTTCGCGGCGGCGTCGATGTCGTTCGCCGACCACGACTTGTCCGCCGTCGCGACATAACTGCGTTTGAGACCATGCTCCACCCGGTCGACATAGTTGCCGAGCGTGAGCACGAGTGCCGGCTTGCCGATCCACTGCGACAGCGCGCGCAGATACGTGAGCTTGTTCTCGATCGTGCCCCCGCTCTGCTCCTGTTTGACCCACAGCGCGACAAGCCATTTGACGTGCTTCTCGCGCAGCGACCACGGGCTCTCCAGTGCGAAGCCACCTTTACGCAGTTCTACAAACGCGCTGCACAACGCAGTTGTACGGCGTTCTTGAGTTTTCACGGAGAGCACGCTCCGGCTCACCCGTGTCCTGCTGTGGATCTCGTTGACGTGGTCATCCAGCAGCCGGACCAACTCGGCTGCAAATGCCTGCGGCAATGCATAACGGCGCACCGTTGCCCGAACGTTGAGGATAGCTGCCATCGTTTTTACGTTTCTCCGCGCTGTTGCGCCTTCGGTTGTCCCTGCCTCCCGATCAGCCGCGCGCACATCCCTACCGATGTGTTCATCGCGCGATGCCGATCGGCACCACCTCCAGCACCGCCTGCCATGCGGCTGCGCCGTATTACCCCGGCGAGGGTCCCTGCCTTCCGTACCTTTAGCGATTCCATCCGATCAGCCCGACGCAGGGAAGAACTGCGTTCCGACTGTCCATCTGCTGCTGTGAGAGCCGATCCGCGCTGCGCGCAAATCCGCCCCGCATGTACCGGTGTGCCAGGAGCCGATACCACGCCCCAACACTTCCGTCACTGCAACTTCCGGCCACCCTGCCAGCCCGTAACGCGCTCCGCGCAAAACGCGCCGCTGCGTTCTGGACGCCTCTCATCGCTTGCCGCGGTGAGACGTCCGGCTAACTGCCTGGTGATTCCCGTTTGCGCATTTCTGGCTACGGCTGCGCCTACCGTCTGTCTTCCGTCAAGGGGATCGCGATCAACCGGTGTTCCCGGTGTCGCAGGACTCCCCCCGCCCCAAAGCACGTTCACCTTGGCCGCAGTGTGTCGGGCCTCCTGAACGCACCCCGCGTCGTGTGCTGAAAGGGCGTGTGCGAATCACGATGAGTCGCATGTAGGACTGTCCGGTGTCCGGGTCCACATGTCCTCATCGCGTCTCATTGCGACGAACCGTCGCCAATCGTATGGATATCGCGGTGTCCATGACCCTCATGTTGGATCGGTATGGACTTGAACTGATTCAGAAAAAGGCCGCATCAGTGTGCGGCCCGTACAGAAAGGGCGTTGCGCGTCGCGCGCAAGCCGGTATTGCCTGTTATTGCAGATCGATGCGTCAAGGACGCGGTAGGTAAGCAGCAGCATAAATCCGCGCGCCCGGGGTGCAGCTATCAAAAGCTGACCGGATCAGGCGCGCTTTGCTGACTTGACTTGCGAATACCCTCGATAGACTCGATTCAGGATCAAAGCCGGACATGAAGTCCGACCTTGACCGTTCGTACTGCAAAAGTCCCAGATGATGTGCGACTTTGGCGACAGCATGAACTGAAACTCCTACTTGAAGTACGAGTTCGTCTTTATCAACCTTCACCTCCCGGAGTCTGATTTGAAAACCCCCGTCTTCGCTATCGATGTTGGCTATGGCAACACGAAATCCGCGTACCGAGCCGCCAGTGGCACGGTCGCCACAGCGATGTATCCGTCTCTGGCGCCGCTCGCCGCGAGCCGGACCATCTCGAACTACGGCGAGTCGGTTCTGACCGGCCGGAAGGTGGCCATCATCCGCATCGACGATATCGAGTACGAGGTCGGGCCCGACGTGGCGCTGACCGCTGCATACGGCAACACCGGCCGCACACTCGCCGACGACTACGTGCTGTCCGACAACTACGCTGCACTTCTCGCCGGCGCTCTCCATTTCGCAGACGTCACGCAGATCGAGCGGCTGGTGCTGGGCCTGCCGGTGCACAACATGCAGAAATACGCGTCCGAACTGAAAGAGCGTTTCGCTGGCGAGTTGGACTTTGGTCAGGCCGGCGTGCACGTCGACAAAGCCATCGTCGTCCCGCAGCCGCTCGGCTCCCTCGTGTTCGCGTCCAGCAACCGTCAGAGCGAGTTTGGCCGCGACAGCGCCCATCTGGTAATCGACGTCGGGTACTTCACCACCGACTGGGTGTACGCCAACGGCTTCACGATGGACGACAAACGCAGCGGCGGCCTGCCGGGCGGCGCATCCCAGATCTACCAGCGCATCGCGAGCCTGATCGCCAGGGATCAGGGCGAACCGGTCGACGACATCGAACGGATCGACAAGGCGCTGCGCGAGCAAACGCCGTTCTTCTTCTACGGCCAGAACATCGTGCTCGACCCGTACGTCGAGCAATCCCAGCCGCTAATCAATGCGGTGGTCAAGGAGATGCAGAACTCGGTTGGCCGGTTGCCCAACGTTCGATCGATCATCCTGTCGGGTGGCGGCGCCGCACTCTACGCTTCGGCGATCCGCAAGGCGTTCCCTCGCGTCGTGATTCAAATCATCGAAGCGCCCTGCTTCGCGAACGTGCGCGGATTTCTCACCGTCGGCGAGACCGCCCTTGCCCGCGAACGGAAGTGACGGTGAAGAGATGGACGGTACGGACGAAAAGATAGAGATGACCATCACGATCAACCGGCTGGTCGCGCCGTTGCTTTACGACGCGCTCGCTGCCTGTCGAAGCCCGCGGCAGCGGGCCATGCGCCTGCGCGCGCTCGCTGAATCGGCTCTGCGTGAGCCAGTTCAACGAGGCAGTCATGATGTGAGCCCGCCTCAAGCAGTTCGGACCGCGATCGCAGCGCCGCGCGCAGAACTGGACGTTTCTCCGGAAGCCGATATCCAGATCCTGCGCATCGCGGAGGTCGAAGCGGGTGCGCACGACCCGGCGACCGACTCGCTCGCGGATGAGCTCTCTGGGTACTTCTAGGAATCGCGGACGCGGCCGCCGCCTTGACTTCGCGGCTAATCGGGCATCATGTACTTAAAGCACCGGGCGACGGACGGCGTCCACCCCGGTGCGTCAACCGGGGAGAGTTTTCATGGACACACTTCAGCTGTTTCATGCGGGTATGCTCGGCGAACCGCGCACGTGGGTGGGTTTTCTTCTGCTCGCCGCAGTCGCGGCCGCAGGCTGGTACGCGGGTGTTGCACTGTTCGACCGCTTCCACAAACCATCGACGGATGAGTAATGGACCAACTTCTTCGCTGCTACCGCGCGTTCGACGCTCTTCCGTTTATCGTCAAACGCGCCATCTACTGTTTCCTCTTCGTACTGCTCGGCCTGTACGGCGTACACGTCGGTCGGACCGACCTGGATACGGCAGGCAAGATCGAGTACATCGGCGCAATCGGATTTATCTGGGCGAGCGGCCTCTGGTATCCGTTGTGGATTCTTCTGCGGTGCATCATCTTCTTCAAGGTACGCCCGTGGTAAGCGTACAGACGAAAAAAAAGCGGCTCCCCTTGGGGAGCCGCTTTCGCTTCGATAGTTAGTGCGACCTTTCGGCAGCAACAACTGCAAGGCGAAGTGCACAGAAATCCCACGCGGCGTCGAATGACGGGTCGCGAAACAGGTAACACGTATTGCCTTGACCGCGACGGTCGATCACATCAAAACTTGCCGCATCCGACTTCATCGCCGGCCGATTGCCACCGGCTGCGCCTGACGAGCCGACGATCGCAAAATCACCCAACAGCACCTGAAAAGAGCTCATTTCCATCCTCACAGAAAAAAGCCCGATGCGATATTCCCGGTGGGGAAATATCCCCACCGGGCTGGCTAAAAAAAGTTGGGTTAGCTAGGCAGTCGCAAGCACCCTGCGTTCGATTCCGACGGTCCTTCCGACGGGCACGATAAGACCATGCGGCGTCGAGAATTTTGCAGACCACTGATCGGCAAAATCAGTCCCGCGTCGCTTCGGCCGATGAACAATCACCGTGAAGCCCTCGGCACGAAGCCGCTTTGCCAGCTCGACACCCGCTGCTACGCCAGGCGACTTGCCCGTGCGCGGATCGACCTCGTCAAAGTCAACGAAGATGTGAACGACGCGGATGCCAAGTCCCTGCGGGACGACAAACTGGCTCAACAGAATGCGGTTCAGGCAGTACCAGACCGGCACACCGGTTTCCATATGCGCAGCGTAGGCGGTTTCGAGCCCCTCGCCGACACCGATCTCGCCGTTCTCTGGCTCCATCAGTCGAACCGCACCACCGCGCAACGGATTAAGAGTCTTGTCGTTCAGCTTGTTGTCGAGGATCTCGCCATCCGGCGCGACGATCCTGGCCTTTGCCGCAACAGACCGTTCGAGGAAGGTGCGATGCAACGTCCCAAGCCGGCCATCCGGCAGCTCAAAACGCGCGAGAATGCCGGGCCAGGAACCAAGAACTTTCTTCTCATGCCAGTACTCGAGCATCCCGAGCCGTAAAGCGCCTGAGGGCGGCGCCGTGAGACCGGGTACTCGCGACATGAGATAGCGACGCGAAAGATCACCCTCTCGCTGCGCGTGCGCCCTGTTCCACATGTCGCTCAGCCGCTTTTCGACGAACGCAGGATCGGCCTTGCGTTTTGGAGAAGGCGCCGTGCGTCCATCGAGGGCATCGGTCGTCGTCCACCGGCCCGGCGGATTGCCGTCGATTTCGGTCATCAGGCGATACAGACCGATCCTGTTCAGCTTGCAGATGAGGCGAAGGCCGTCTCCGGCCATAGGTCTGCCGGCGTCACACTGCCGGCAGAACCAGTCACCGCGGCCTCGCTTGTTGTCGTAGGTGAATCGGTCGTTTCCCCCGCATACGGGGCACGCGCAGGCAACACCCATCAGGCTCGTGGCTGGAACGCCGTGCGCGACGAGAAGGGAAATCCATTGCTCGGCCGACAGGGTGAAGGTCGCGAGCTTGCGCTGCAACCACTCATACTGCTCCGGCGGTAGTTCCCGGCCATGTGCATTCATTGGTCACTCTCCTTTTGGGAAGTGGGTTGTGGTCGATGCCTGAGACAGGCGTGAAAACGCGTGCTCAAAAAGCGGTCCGCGCATCGGGCGCAGGCGGCTTTTTCAGCAGCTGACGTTGGGGTAATAGGGAAAAGTGGCGAGCGGCGACGACGGGCAGTCGCTCGGCGCTGCTGGAAACACGATGGGCATCGCCACGCACCCGAAGGTGCGTCGCGATTCATAAGAACCTGTCTAACTGCTCGCGCCGGCCCCGCCGACGACGCGCACAAACAGGCGGAAAGTGACACGGTGCGCAAAAGCACGGCCGTGAAGGTAGGCCCAGCGATCGTCCGGCCAGTCGAACGTATGGCTCGTCGTACTGCGGAAAGCCAGCAGCCCCCGCAAAAACGCTTTCACCATGGACTTTCGCCACAAGCGCGCGGCAAACCGCTTCGTCCGCTGCATGAACGTCATCTTCCGCTCCTCGTTGTGAAGCGGTTTCAGATCATTCGCCCTCAGCGCCTGCAACACCTCAATCGGGACTTTGTGGCCAGCACGTCTGAGCCAGGCCGCAGCGGCGCGGCCGTCCGGAAAATAGCGGTCGCGAATCGCGAGGAGCGGAAAGTCTTCGTCGTCCTCCTCAGTTTCAACAACGACGCTCCCCGTATCAAGGAACTGTTCAACGTGAAAATTCGGATCGACTCCATAGCGTCCCGGTACCGCGACGCACTTCACCGACCAGGTGTCGCGCCAGCTACCACAGGCAACGAAATCGACTTTGTCATTCATGATGAGTTCCTCGATAAAAAGTAAAAACCAAGGCGTGAGTGATCCGCTCCCGGCGGCGCACATCGCCGACGGGACTGGCACATGTCAAGTAAAAGGTGAGGTTTTACGGGATCAGCAGATTGACCACGCGGCCCGCGGGTAGGCTTGACGGAACGGTTCTGTTGCGGAATTCCGCAAACATTTCCGCACTGGGCACGCTGAGCGGTGCCAGATGCCGCGTGCAGAGCCGGTTTTGTAAAGATAGGAACCGAGCGAGCGAAGGCTCAGGCCTCGTGCTTCGATCGATGCGCTGAGCGCGCGGGGAACAACTCCAGCGTAGCGACTCCGAACGCGGCTGTGCGGTTAAACGCTCACGATTTCGATACGTGTTTCGCGCGCACTCGCACAGCAGACGATCCCCAACCTTCATTTCAATATTACTTGAATCATTGAATCAATACGCCTATGATGCCACCATGGACTCGAACCTCGTCGTACGCGCACTCGGTGCGCTCGCTCATGAATCGCGGCTGGCCATCTTCCGCGTGCTCGTCGTAGCTGGCCCAGCAGGCTTGCCTGCGGGCGAGATCGCGCAGCAGGTTGGCCTTTCGCCTTCCAGTCTTTCGTTTCACCTTAAGGACCTGTCGCACGCCGGCCTCGTTACTGGCAACCAGCAGGGCCGTTTCATTTTCTATTCGGCCAACTTCGACGCGATGAACGGACTCGTCGGGTTCCTCACCGAGAACTGCTGTGCGGGCACCGCCTGCGCAGTGGTCGATGCGCCGCAATGCTGTGGAGATCAGACATGAAGCGTATGCACATCCACGTCGCCGTAGCAGACCTCGAATCAAGCACGCGCTTCTACACGGCGATGTTCGGCGGTGTTGAACCAACGGTAGCGAAGTCCGACTACCGCAAATGGGAACTCGCGGATCCGAAGGTCAACTTCGCCATTTCGCAGCGCGGGGTACAGCCCGGCATTGACCACCTCGGCATTCAGGTCGAGAGCGATGAGGAGCTTGCCGAGATGCGCGAGCGCTTCGCTAGCGCCGAGCTGCCGGTGACGAACCAGACGGCCACCAGTTGCTGCTACGCGAAGTCAGACAAGACGTGGACCGTAGACCCGCAGGGTGTGGCGTGGGAGACGTTTCGCACGCTCGAACAGGCACCGGTTTATGGCCAGTCACACGACCGGTCACGCACTGCCAGTATCCCCCCAGTTGCCTGCTGCGCAGGTGCAGATAGCAAACGGAGCAGCACATGAGCGATAAGACCTACAACATTCTCGTCCTCTGCACAGGCAACAGTGCCCGAAGCATCATGGCCGAGGCGCTTTTCAACACGATGGGGCGAGGCAGGTTTCACGCCTTCAGCGCAGGCAGTCACCCGTCCGGTGCCGTCAACCCGTTCGCAGTTGAACGCTGTGAGGCACTTGGCTACGACACCACGGGGCTTCGCAGCAAGAGCTGGGACGAATTCGCTACGCCGGATGCGCCGCAGATGGACTTCGTCATTACCGTGTGCGACCAGGCAGCAGGCGAAGTGTGTCCGATCTGGCCCGGCAAGCCGATCACGGCGCACTGGGGATTCGAGGATCCCGCTGCGTTTGCTGGTAGCGACGAGGCGAAGCGGGAAGTCTTCACAAAGGTCTATCGTCAGATCATGACCCGTGTGAGCCAGTTCGTGAATCTGCCGCTGCACGTGCTCGACCGCAATGCGATCCAGAAGGAAGTCCGGGCAATTGGTGACCGTCCCGCAGAGGAATCGAATGAGCAGCGCTGATTCCGTATCCAGCACTACGCGTCCCGCCATTGGTTTCTTCGAACGGTACCTGACGGTGTGGGTTGCGCTGTGCATCGTCGCAGGCATTGTGCTGGGCCAGTGGCTGCCGTCAGTCTTCCAGGCCATTGGTCGCATGGAAGTAGCGCAGGTCAATCTGCCCGTCGGCGTGCTGATCTGGATCATGATCATCCCCATGCTGATCAAGATAGACTTCGCTGCCATGGCGCAGGTCAAGGGTCACTGGCGCGGCATCGGCGTCACGCTGTTCGTGAACTGGCTCGTCAAGCCATTTTCGATGGCATTGCTTGGCTGGATTTTCGTGCGTCATGTGTTCGCCGGCTGGCTGCCGGCTGCACAACTGGACAGCTACATCGCAGGCCTGATCCTGCTCGCAGCCGCGCCGTGCACGGCGATGGTATTCGTCTGGTCACAACTGTGCAAAGGCGATCCGTACTTCACACTGTCGCAGGTTGCGCTTAACGACGCGATCATGATCGTCGCATTCGCGCCGATCGTGGCACTGCTGCTCGGCCTGTCGGCCATCACCGTGCCGTGGGATACGCTCATCGCGTCGGTAGGGCTCTACATCATCATCCCGGTCGTGATCGCGCAGATTCTGCGTCGCATGCTGCTCGCGAAGGGCGACGCGTATTTCAGGCGTGCGGTCTCAGGCCTCGGCCCGTATTCCATCTGCGCGTTGCTCGCGACTCTCGTGCTGCTGTTCGCGTTTCAGGGTCAGGCCATCATTCGCGAGCCGCTGGTGATCGCGATGCTCGCCGTGCCGATCCTGATACAGGTGTTCCTGAACTCGGGCCTCGCCTATCTGCTCAACCGCAAGCTCGGCGTCGCGCATTGCGTGGCTGGCCCGTCGAGCCTGATCGGCGCAAGCAATTTCTTCGAACTGGCCGTGGCGACAGCCATCAGCCTGTTTGGTTTCCAGTCGGGCGCTGCCCTCGCAACCGTCGTCGGCGTGCTGATCGAGGTGCCGGTCATGCTGCTGGTCGTAGCGGTCGTGAACCGCTCGCAGCGCTGGTACGAAGCGCATTGAGGATCGACC